>CAMDPB010000025.1 GCA_945903885.1 Candidatus Finniella inopinata | reverse complement strand
TAACTATTAACTAAGCGGCTTAGGTAAAAAGTTACCCACAATCGACGCCGCTATATAACTTGAGTGCATATTAGGAGCATTTAACATATCTATAGCTTCTTTATATTTTTGACGCATTTGTTTTTGATACTTACTATCAGTCAAAATAGCATTTAACTGTTTGCTCAAAAATTCTGCATTACATTGATTTTGCAAATACTCAGGCACTACCATTTCATTGTTCAAAATATTTACCAGACTTGCGTATTTTGTTTTGACCAAGCATTTTGCTATCCAATAAGTAAGTCTTGAAACCTTATAGGCAATAACCTGCGGAACACCAGCATAAGCAAGCTCTAAACTAACGGTACCACTAGCAGCAAGCGCAATACTACTTTGCATAAAAGCCTGCCATTTTTCTTCAACAGTTGTCACAATTTTTATTGAAATTCCTGCATCTTTTACCAATGGTTCAATTAACGGTACCAAGTGCGGCAGTGTTGGAAGCACCACCTCAATGCGCCTGTTCAATGGCAATTTCGCTATAGCTTCTAAAAATATTTTCAATAGTTTTTGAATTTCACTTTTGCGACTACCAGGCAATACACAAATTAATGTAGCTTCTCGGCTTATCTTCAAAGATTCACGAAAATGTGTATCATCTGGCAAAACCACTTCAGTAATAGGATGCCCCACGAATGTCGAAGCCAAACCATGACAGGTAAAATAAGGCGGTTCAAAAGGAAGCAAACACAACAAGTGATCTACTTCCACTTTTTTAGCAAGCTTTTCAGCACGACCTGGTTTCCACGCCCAAACTGATGGCGCCACATAATGCACCACAGGAATTTTTAATTGCTTTGCATATTTAGCAATTCTGAAACAAAAACCAGGAGAATCAATGGTCACTAGAACATCTGGCCTGAAAGCCTTTATGGCTTCCTTTGTTTGTTTAATGCGTTTAAAAATATTAAATAAGTGGGGCAGAAGCTCAAACAGACCATAGAGTGATAGGTCGGCCATTGGAAATAAACTCTTTAGTCCTTGAGCTTCCATTTGGCTTCCGCCAATTCCTGCTATTTCAATATTCGAGTTTTGTTGTTTAAGCGACTGTAGCAACTGTCCACCTAAAAAATCACCGGATGCTTCACCTGCGATGATGAAGATGCGTTTATTCATTTTCTAAAACATGTCCTTGGGATTAAAGCTCATGGTCAAATTTTTCCACTGATCATGCTTACCTTTTGGTAATGGTAGCGGATTACATCTTTCATCAAGTACAGCACGTTGAGCACTTTCTGCCGCAATGTTGTAATATGGGTCACTAGCCATACGACGCTTATCGACAATATCCGCTTTTATAACGGTACCATCAGCACTTAATTCCATATCAATATCAACAATTAAATCTTTCGCCCCCTTAGCGCCAGCTTGCACAGACCAACATGGACGAATTTTTGCGCGAACTGCATCTATTTCCGACGCAGTCACAACTGGCGCAAGCTCATCAACGTCAGCGCCATCATCACTAATCAAATCATCAATCGCATCCGTATCATCTTTCGTCACGCCACTTAGAATATCGTCCATACTTTTCTTTTTAGCCTTAGCTTTTTTATCTTTGGCATCATCCTTAGTGCCTTTGGGTTTTGACTTAGTTAAGTCAACCTCAGCTTTTTTAGGCGTTTTCGTTTCCTTCTTTTTAATTTCTTCTTTCTTTTTTTCTTCTTTTTTTTGCTTGTCTTTATCTTTCTTCAAAGGGTCAGTATCTTCCTTCGGTTTTTCCTTATCCTTTGGCTTATCTAGCTCTTTAGGTTTATCTTCTGCTTTTTGCTTTTCAGGCTCTTTAGATTTTTCTGGTTCAGGCACTGGTTGTTTTTTAATTTCTTCTTTAGGCCCTTCTTCTTTTGCCACTTCATCTGGCGTAGGAGCAATTGCTCGCTTAGGTGCCGCTGACTTGTCACCAATTGAAACAAAATCAATAAGCATCGTAGGTGACGTATCAATTTTTTGAAAAAACGCAAAGCGCATGTCGGAGTATACTACTAACAGAATAAGAACATGAAGAAGTAGAGAATAAAGAATTGCCTTACGCATGAACTACCGCGCTGTTGATGGCAGCTCTGCAATCAGCGAAACTTTTTGAAAGCCAGCTGCTGCAATCGCCCCCATAACTTCCATAACCTTACCGTAAGCTATTTTATGGTCGCCTCTTACGTAAATCTTAGCTTCTGGGTTATTGTTGGTTATAGCTTTCAATCTATCAATCATAGCCGACATAGGAACAAGCGCTTCTTGAATATATGTTTCCCCCTTAGCGTTAACACTTACGACAAGAGGCTCAACACTATCATTCATCTGTGCAGCTTGAGTTTTTGGCAAATCAACCGGCACGCCCACCGTTAACATAGGCGCCGTCACCATAAAAATAATCAATAAAACCAACATCACATCTACTAAGGGCGTAATGTTAATTGTTGAGTTAAACCCGGTACTTCGTCTGCGACCAGATCGCTTATTTAAGGGGCTTAGTTGACCAGCCATTAGTTATGATCTTCCAATTGACGTGAAATAATCGAGCTAAATTCACTTACAAATGCATCCAATCGATTGCCATACCTATTCAAGTCACTAGATAATTTGTTGTATGCAATTGCTGCTGGAATCGCTGCAATCAAACCAATTGCTGTTGCAAATAATGCCTCAGAAATACCAGGAGCAACTACGGCAAGGTTAGTATTTTGCATCGTTGCAATATTTTGAAAGCTATTCATGATGCCTAAAACCGTGCCAAATAGCCCCACAATCACTGCATTAGCGCCAAGTGATGCCAAAAATCCCATGTGTCGCTCTAACTGATCCATCTCACGCCCAACGGTCACTTGCATTACTCGTTCAATGCGTTGCTCAAGGGTTCCGCGTAATCCTGCAGCTTTTGTGTAACCCTTTGACATAGACCTGCGCCATTCGCGCATTGCTGCGCAAAAAACTGCCGACATAGGGTCCGTATAACGGTTTTGCAACCGATTAAATAGCTCATCCAAAGGTCCACCTGACCAAAAGGCTTCTTCAAATTGATCGGCCAAACTATTCAAGCGATGCACTCGAATAACCTTATGAAAAATAATTGTCCATGACCAAACTGAAGCCACTATAAGTCCAGCCATGACCAGCTTAATAATGATGTCAGCTCCCCAGAACAAGTCCCACATTGAAAGGTGCTTTGCTACATGAGGGCCAGCTTGCGCCATTGTTTGCATGACAACATCGCTTGCCGAAGGAATGCTTGGCATAACAGCAGCTGCTGCCGCTGTTGCAGATTGCGCGTCCATAAAATCCTCTTAATTAATGTGCTGAATTATCTGGCACAACGCGAGAACGTGCTTGTTGCCCGCCAACGCCTTTGTTATTCAACACAACAAGAACACGTTGTCCGACAGCCATTCTTGGCTCTGCTCCCTGAGCAATTGTTTTTACTTCGCCATTATCTAGCTGAACTGTATATTCAAAACCTTCTTGATTAGTTAGCGCTTGTTCTGCAAAATGCCCTGCTACACCACCCAGCAAGCCACCGGCAACTGACGTAAATGGCCCACCGTTACTTACAACATAACCTGTAGTACCACCTGCTATTGCACCAATACCTGCACCAATGCCTGGCTTGTTGGCATCTGTTGCGACAAGATTAATTACACGAACTGAAACAATTGAGCCACGAAGACTTGTGCTGTTCGTACCGACATCTGCCATTGAATAATCACTACCGCCTAATTTTGGCGCACAACCGGTCATAAACAAAGGTAATGTTGCTAAAGCTACTAAAAAAAATTTCTTCATTTTCATAAAATTCTAATAAATTACATTAATACCAGATCATAAAACTTTTCATGAACTTTGACCAGATGTTCTGCAAGTAGGAATTTTATGAAATTCTTCTGAAGCTTGATTTAATTTTTTGCAGGGAACTTAACGCTTTTTGCAAAGACCAGGCCCACGATAGAAAATCCAAAAATCAACAAACCTAAGTACAAAAATTTCCCATTATAAAAATAACTTACTATTTCAATGCAAACTGCCGATACAACCAACCTAGCAACGTTTACCACGGCAGCTGCCCGTGATTTTGTCTCCGGAACCACTTCTAGTACAAGAGGATACAGAATATTAACAGGCAATACCATTGGCAACGCAAACATGCACATTAAAGCGGTAATAAACACAGGATTATTAACTCCACACAAAGCAGCTAAACCGATAAAAATAGAAATAATTGTGATCAAAATAACTGATATTTTAAAACATTTAGCTTGACCGAATACTGTTAACAATTTAGGACTCAAAAAGCTAATCACTGCAAACGAACCTGCAATCGCCCCCTGATAAAACCCAAAATTAGCAAGTGACACACCAAAACCTTCAATATAAAGAATTGAACCCATGCCTATAAATGTCCAATACGAACAGATGTATGCACAAACAATCACTAAATACTTTAAAAAAGTCTTTGACTGAAAAAGCACTAAATAGGTTGATAATGACAAGGAAACGTTTTCCCTTTTTCTATCATCCCTAGGCAAAACAAACAGACAAAAACCAAGAGCAATTAAAGCTAGTAATAGCAAAACGGCAAAATTTCCACGCCACCCTGCATAAATTGCAACGTAGCTACCAATTACGGGTGCAAATGCCATAGCAACGGTTATGCAACCATTTAAGGTGCCAAGCATCGAAGCTTGCTGCTCTGCTGAGTATCGCTCTGCTATAATCACGTATCCAAGGGAAGCTGGGGCTGCCATACCAAGACCTTGCAAAGCTCTTCCTGCTAAGATGTGCGAAAAATCTGCAGCAAAACAACAAGCAATACTTCCCAGCACAAACACAGCTAAACCGTAGAGAATAATCTTACGTAAACCATAACGGTCACCTAATGCGCCTGCATATAAAGAACCAAAGCAATACGTGACAAAATTCAAACTTAAACACAGCTGTACTTTGGCAGGGGACAAACCAAATTGCTGTTGCAATTCTGGGTAGCTTGGAATAAAAATATCGACTTCCATTCCCGCTAAGAAAAAGATGACGGCGACAGCTACAAACAGCATAAATATCTTAGCTAAAAATTAACGTTTTATTGTATTTCTTGCTTAACCTAATCTCCACAAAAATATGGTTAAGTTATTTTCTTTAACTAAACAGTCTCTATCAAGCTACATGTTCTGAATTTTTATTCCCCCAATAGCTAACTGATTTTGCAAAAATTAGCCCGACAATTGAAAGTCCAAAAATCAACAAACCAATTTGCAAAAAAGTACCATTGTACGCATAACTAGCTGATTCAATACAAATAGCAGAGCCCGCCAACCTAGCCACATTATTCACAGAAGCTGCCCGTGATTTTGCATTAGGAACAATGTCAAGTAAAAGAGGATACAATATATTTACAGGAAACACCGTAGACATAGTAAGAAAACACATAAGCGTGGTAATGAGCAGAGGGTTTCGAATATCAAGCGCAGCTACCAAACCAATTAAAGACGCAAAAATAGTTATCAAAACAATTGCCACTTTAAAACATTTTTGATGCCCAAATTTACTTAGTAATTTAGGGCTCAAAAGACTCATCAGCGCAAAAGAACCTGCAACCGCCCCTTGGTAATAACCAAAGCTTGCCAAGGAAACACCAAATCCTTCTACATAAAGGATTGACCCCATTCCAATAAACACCCAGTACGTAAAATTATACACACACAAAACAATCAAATAATTTTTAAAGGTTTTTGATTCTAGAAAAGGTTTGTAAGCCTTTAACGACAGTGAAATATCTTTGTTTTCGCGACTATCATAGGGAATAACAAACAGACAAAATCCCATCGCTATTAAAGCCAATACTAGCAACGCTACAAAATTACCACGCCAACCAGCATAAAGCGCAATATAACTGCCAATAACCGGCGCAATAGCCACTGCAATATTTGTAAAACCGTTCAATGTGCCAAACATCGCAGCTTGTTTTTCAATTGGGTAACGCCCTGCAACAACCACATATCCTAGACAAGCTGGCGCAGCCATACCAAGCCCTTGCAGAATTCTTCCAAACAAAATATATGAAAAATCTGCAGCAAAGCTACAAGCCACACTTCCTATTATAAAAATAACCAGCCCTGTTAAAATCACCCTACGCAAACCATAACGGTCTCCCAATGGGCCAGCGTATAATGACCCAATGCAATAGGTGATAAAATTCAAGCTTAGACACAGCTGAACCTTAGCAGGTGATAACCCAAATTGTTGTTGTAATTCTGGATAGCTTGGAATGAAAATATCAACTTCCATTCCTGCTAAAAATTCAATGAAAGCAACGGCTATAAACAACATAAAAAATCTCAATCCCGATCTAGTGGTTTAAAGGTAGCTTGTGTTTTTCTTTTATCGGGCAGAAAGCGCACATACTCCATTTTCTTTAATTGCATAGTCTCTAGTAAATCACACAGAAACCTGTATCTGATTAAGCTCACTCAAACCACTCAATTTCGGTAAAAATCACATTAATAAATTATTAAATAAAAACATATAAAGTATACTAATAAAAAAAATAAAGAAATAATTTATGTTTGTAAAAAATGTAATATCGAAAACAGCTGTTTTATTGATATGTACCATAATCTTTGGAAAAACTTATGGAATGGATAACCTTGAAGATCCAAATGAAGACAGGGAAAAAACACTTAAATCATCGGTATGCAATCTGAACGCAAAAACAGAAAATTTGTATGCACTTTTAAGACAAGAAGTAGACGATAGTCCACTTCGTGACCTACAAGACAAAATTTCTGAAGCCTTCGCTAAATTACATGCAGGAGACAAACAAGGCGCAGCAGATGATTTACTAAAAGCACAAATAGATTCAGAAAATGTGTACTTGCTTTTAGATTATGCAAGAGGAATTAACGACAGGCCACTTCGTGATATTCAAACGGAACTAAGTGAAATTTGGCATCAGCTAATAAAGCAGTATTCTCCGACTCCTAGTTGATTCAAAGGTTAGCTAAGATTTTGAGAGATTTATCAGCTTCTTAAACAATATTATCCTTATTGATCGGAACAAATATAATATAAGTAACCACAACAACACCCAATATATAGCAATAATACACTTGCCCTGCAATTATCAACGGAGACACACCTGACAAAGTGCTTGCCAATAAAATTTGCGCCCCATAAGGAATAATTCCTTGAAACACACATGAAAAAATATCAAGCCATGCAGCGGTATAATGATTAGGAATTTTGTATCGGTGCGCAATGGTTTTTGCAATTTCCCCACTAAAAATAATGGCAACACAATTATTAGCAATAAGAACATCAAAGATTGAAACCAATCCACCAATCACAAATTGCGCTGAACGTTTGCTTAAATGATGAGCTTTGCCAATAAAATCAGCTACATACCGCATCGTTCCCATCTCTTTTAACATGCCTGCAAGCCCGCCTACAAAAAGTGATAGTAAGAAAATATCCTGCATGCTCTCAAAGCCTTTAGCTATATCTTTAGTAAAGCCAATCACGCTATATGAATGATGAAAAAATCCAATCAACCCCGCCACAATTAAACCTGATATTAAAACCTGAAACACGTTCATGCCAGCGAAAGCCAATGTAACTAACACCACATAAGGAATTACTAGAACCAAATCATAATCTTTCACAATTGCATCTGTCGCCGGCGTGTGAATAATCCACAAAATAATTAACATTATAACAGCTGCAATGCATGCAACGATTGAGTTCAAAATTAATTTTTTCCTAAAATCTGCGCCCTGAGAAAGCACTGCAGCAATAGTGGTATCCCCCACTGGTGACAAGCTATCGCCAAACATTGCGCCACCCACAACCGTTGCAATTCCTAAATCAATAGGTAAAACCCCAAGATTTGCAATACCTACTGCTATTGGCCCCATGGTAGCAATAGTACCCATAGATGTACCAATGGCTGTTGAAATAAAAGCGGCGGTTAAAAATAAACCTATTAATACAAAATGCGTGGGGATAAGTGAAAGAACCAAGTTAACAGTCGCATCAACACAACCAATTGATTTGGTTACAACGTTAAAAGCACCAGCCAGCAAAAATATTAGGCACATGGTAACAATATCGCGATGTCGTAGCCCATCTAAAAAGCTGTGTAATCGCTCTTGCATTGGCCCCTTTAGTAAAAAGAACGCAAGCAAAATAGCAGGAAGAATCGCAACCGTTGGAGCAATTTGATAAAAAGCCTGATCAACCCCTTGCCATGTAAATAAAAGACCGCTTCCTACGAACAAAAGAAGAAATAAGAATATCGGCGAAAATAAAATCAAGAAACGCATGCAATCCTCATGGTTATTAAATTTCTATAGGCACCAAGCAAATATCACATACGTTACGAAATTACAAAAATTTGCCTAATGCTTTGTAATCTATCATTTTTCAGCGATAAATATAACCATCCAAAATTTGACCCAATAAATTTGCCTTGAAAAAAACCTGAAAAATCGCTAGTAATAACTAAATATATTTAAAAATCAGATGTTTTAGGAGTTATCATGGCACAAGCCATTGCATTGAAAGCTGAAGAGCGCCAAGGAACCGGAACCGGTGTTGCACGTGCATTACGTCGCGAAGGAAAAATCCCTGGAATTATTTATGGCGGCAAAAATGAGCCACAACCTATAGCAGTTGATTTAAAAGCTGTTAACGCAGAAATTCAAAAACCTGGCTTCTTTAGCCGCGTTTATTCTGTTGAAATGGATAAAACTAAAATTCAAGTGATCGCCCGTGATGTTCAATTTCACCCAGTAACTGATGTTGCTTTGCATGTCGATTTTCAGCGCGTTGACAAAGATTCAAAAATTAACGTATCCGTTCCTGTAGAATATATTAACGAAGATAAAGCTCCTGGGTTAAAAGTTGGTGGTATGTTGAACGTTATTATTCACAACCTAGAAATTACTTGTCCTGCTGATTCAATTCCAGAAAAAATTTCAATAGACTTAGCTGGAATGAACATTAACCAAAGCTTACATCTTGATGCTGTTGCATTGCCAAAAGGCGCTAAAGCAGCACATCCTACTCGTGACTATACTTTGGTGACAATTGTTCCTCCTGCTGGAGAAGAAAAAGAAAAAACTGAAGAAACTCCTGCTGCTTAAAGAGGGTTTATAATGTTGTTATGTGTTGGCCTGGGTAATCCGGGCCAACAGTATTTAATGACAAGGCACAATATTGGTTTTATGGCTATCGATGCCATAGGCTGTTCATACGACTTTCCTTCTTTCAAAAAAAAATTTCAAGGCAAGTACAGCGAACACAAAATTAATGACACAGCTGTAGGTCTTCTAAAACCTCAAACTTTTATGAATTTATCTGGAGCGTCAGTACAATCTGCTATGGCTTTT
>CAMDPB010000024.1 GCA_945903885.1 Candidatus Finniella inopinata | reverse complement strand
ACTATGTAGTGGGTTTCATTTTTGGCGATTGGCTCCAATAGCTTGTACCCTTCGTCTTTATCTTTAAAGGCAAATATATACATTGCGTAATAAAAAGCCATCGTAGCTTTTGCCACTTCTGCCTGCGGTACAATAGTCTGTAAAATAAGATTTAAAAGTTTAACTTGCCGGGACTCAAATAAATATGGAACAAGCTTCACTAAAATATAATCTCTTAAATTCGGAGGGTAATTTTGAAGAATAGAGACTGCGTCTTCACCAAACAAAACCCTTTCACCAAGCTGAATTTTAGACAGGCCACGCCATAAATTAACTTCCAGTGTATTAGGCAGTAATTCTAATGTTTTCAAGCTTTTTGGGTAATCTTGCGAAAGAAACTGCGAAAACCCCAAAATTAATTGGTAAAATAGCGAATGGGTAAATTCTGGCACTTCTTTTTCCAGCAACAACACGGTTTGCTTTGCTTCTTCGCCTTCACAGAGTGCAAGCTCCACCCAAGCCTGTTTCAGTAAATATAATGACCTATTCTTCTTATCATCTATCGCTTTTGTAGCCAGTGAGAAACGAAGCTCCGACGTAAAATCACCGAGTCGAATAAAAGTTAAGTCAGGCGATATATCACGTCTATCCAAATATCCCTTAGCCCCCAACATAGGCTCACTTGTTGGGTAATATACTGCGTCTTTTCCTTGTCTTTCCACACAAATTTGATCCGTTTTTAAGTACAAACAAACACCTTGCGCAGATTCGTACACATCAACATAGCCAGACTCTAAGGCAGCAAGTCCTGCATCAGGATGATCTGTTGGGGTAACATTTAATTCTTCACCAGTTGGCATACTCAGCATTACAGAAGAGGCTGTTCCAGCATGAAAAATGCGAAAGTACCCATGGCCCTGATTATCAAAAGACACTTGATTAGGATTAGGATCATTTTTTATCAAATGTTCTGAAACAGCATTAATCGCCCATCCCTTCTCTGTCTTTATGACCACAGGTATCATTTCTACAGAAAGATTAAGGGAAAGAATAACGCAAGGCTTCGAAGATTTTATGTTTTGAGCTTTTTCAATAGAAATAAAGCCTGCAGGCCATTCTTCTTGTTTAGGCAAAGAAAAGTCTGAAACAGGACCACCTAAATCCCAAACAATATACCATTTTCCGTGTAAAGAAAAAATTGCTAGTCCACTATCGCTAGAATAATTTAATTTCAAATATCTTGAGCTCCCCATCTCTGCACAAACAATACTTGCAGACGGAACTTCAGCATGAATATTTATGCAGCAAATGCTAAAAAATATAAAAAAAAGCTTGGCAACCAAGAAATGAACCATTAATGTGTAAATTACGCAAAGGCGTAAGTGTTAATCGCATATCTAAAAGTATAAGAGCGATTACAAATTTTTCCAAACGTTATCAGTGGTAGCTCAATAAACAATGAAAATGCATCATATGCGTAAGCCCCGAATTAAAGGGCGTCCCACCAGACCTTCAGGTCAACAAGAGAAGCCCTATACAGGCACTAATGAAATTGGTCGCATCGACTCAAGGTGTCGCCATAACGTGCAATTTCTTCGACAATTTGTCGATAAATTTAATAATTTTGCTCGCGAATCTATCTCTTCTGGTGATAGAGTTACAGCCGAAGGTTTTTACCAGCACGCAGACCATTACCAACGCATTTTGAATGAACGCCAGCAAGATCGTTTAATAGCTGAAAAAGCACAACGTGAAATCGTGGAGGGCCAAAATGAATCCCGAAATGTTTACCCAATCGATGCAGCAAACGCTCCAGACAGCCCAGCTGCAAGCACAGAAGAACCAGCACCAGCAGTTAAGCGTGTGGCACGTCCTGCACGCACTCCTAGAATCGTCGAATAGTTTAGGCTCTAGGCTTTTAGAAAAGGCAGGGGCAAATTTAAAAAGCTTTCAAGAAGCTTGCACCTTAGAAATTCAACGCCATCCTAAGGTTTCTGGCGCAGCTGATCAAATGTATTTATCATCTGAACTTGCTCAAGCCCTTGAACTTGCACAAAAAAATGCAAAAGAAATTAAAGATAAATATACCAGCGTGGACATGGTCATGCTGGCTTTAAGCGTTACCTCGCCTACTAAAGAATTTTTTCAAAAGCACAATATTTCACCATTAAAACTTAACACTATAGTTAACGACATGCGAAAGGGCCAAAGTATGGATACCCAAACAGCCGATGAAAATTTAGAATCACTCGATCGCTACGCAAAAGACTTAACTGAAGTTGCGCGTAAAGGAAAATTAGATCCTGTTATAGGACGCGATGAAGAAATACGTCGCACTATTCAAGTGCTAACACGCCGCACAAAAAATAACCCTGTTCTGATTGGTGAGCCAGGTGTAGGCAAGACCGCCATTGTCGAAGGACTTGCCTTGCGTATAGTCAACGGAGACGTACCTGAATCTATGAAAAATACTCGGTTAATGGCTTTAGACCTTGGCGCTTTACTTGCTGGTGCTAAATTCCGCGGTGATTTCGAAGAAAGACTCAAAGCAGTTTTGAATGAAATTACCAAAGCCGAAGGCGATGTGATTTTATTCATTGATGAATTACATACTCTAGTAGGTGCCGGCAAAACCGATGGTGCAATGGATGCATCGAACATGTTAAAACCAGCCTTGGCGCGTGGTGATTTGCATTGCATTGGCGCCACCACATTAGATGAATACCGAATGCATATTGAAAAAGACCCAGCGTTAGCCAGGCGTTTTCAGCCAGTTATGGTTGAAGAACCAAGCGTTGAAGACAGCATTTCAATTTTGCGCGGTCTAAAGGAAAAGTACGAATTGCACCATGGCATTCGCATCAGCGATAGCGCCATTGTGGCATCTTGCACCTATTCAAACCGCTACATTAGCGACCGCTTTTTACCCGATAAAGCCATTGACCTAATGGACGAAGCAGCCAGCCGCTTGCGCATGATTGTAGATTCCAAACCTGAAGACATTGACGAATTAGACAGACGCATCATTCAGCTAAAAATTGAACGTGAAGCCTTAAAAAAAGAAACTGACACTGCTTCAAAAGATCGCCTTGAAAAATTAGAAAAAGAGCTCTCTGAATTGGAAGAAAAGTCGCGCACCCTTTCGGCAATTTGGCAGCATGATAAAAAATCCATTGCTGAAAATCGGCGATTAAAAGCAGAAATTGATAAACTAAAGTCCGATGCTGAAATTGCGCAACGACGCGGTGATCTGGGCAAAGCCAGTGAAATTATGTACGGACGTTTGCCAACGCTGCAAGCCAACCTTGATGCCTTGCAAACAACTGATAATAAGGTTGGAATGCAAGAACAAATTACCGCTGAAGACATTGCTTTGGTGGTAGCACGCTGGACCGGCATTCCTGTTGAAAAAATGTTAGAAAGTGAAAAATCCAAGCTTTTAAAAATCGAAGAACACCTTCACAAGCGCGTGATAGGTCAGGAAGATGCAATTACAGCCATTGGCAATGCAGTGCGTCGTTCCAGGGCGGGATTACAAGATCCAAACAGACCTATGGGATCATTCCTTTTCTTAGGGCCAACTGGCGTAGGCAAAACCGAAGTGTGCAAAGCCTTGGCTGAGTTCTTGTTTGATGATGAATCCAACTTAGTGCGCATTGATATGTCTGAATACATGGAAAAGCACAGCGTTGCCCGGCTTATTGGCGCCCCTCCTGGATATATAGGTTATGAACAAGGCGGAGAGCTTACTGAAGCGGTACGTCGTCGGCCTTATGCCGTGATTTTGTTTGACGAAGTTGAAAAAGCCCACCGGGATGTTTTCAATATTCTTTTGCAAGTTTTAGACGATGGTCATTTGACTGATTCCCAAGGGAGAAAAGTTGATTTTAAAAATTCAATTATCATTCTGACTTCTAACCTTGGGTCAGATGCGTTTATTCACCAGCCAGAAAATGAAAGTGTGATTGCTCCTAAGGTACGCGACCAAGTAATGCTGTCGGTGCGTGAAGCGTTTCGTCCTGAGTTTTTAAACCGTTTAGATGAAATCCTCATATTCAATCGTCTGCAAAAAGCTGACATGGAAAAAATTGTTGAAATTCAATTAAAGCAATTGGCGAAACGCCTTGAAGATAGGCAATTGATTTTAATCTGGGAACCATCAGCCACTGCATGGTTGGCTAATCAGGGTTATGACCCCGTTTATGGTGCGCGCCCTTTAAAGCGTATTATTCAAAAATCTGTGCAAGATCCATTAGCTTTGAAAATTCTAGAGGGCACCTTGAAAAGTGGTGAACAGTTGATTTTAACCCAAAAGAATGATGCACTAGAGATAAAACAAAGCGCTGCACAACAGGCTGATTGCTGATATTACATGCTGGACCCTTCCGATCAAATCGGGGGGAAACTAGAGAGGGGATGCGCTCCTCCAGTTTTCCGGCTTGACCATAGGATCCATTCTTATCAGCTCACCATAAAAAAGGACCCTTCCATGAAAAACTATTTGGCACTTTTAGGCGTTGTAGGCGCTGTAATATTAGGCTTTGCTCTGCACAGTTTAGGAACTATTTTGGTGCCATTTATAACTGGCATTATTGGTGCATATATCCTGAACCACCCAGTCACTGCCCTTTCAAAAATAAAAATCCCCCGAGGGTTCGGCGCCCTACTCATGATTCTTGGTGTGCTATTTTTATTGGGCACACTAATGATGGTAGCCGTTCCTTTCTTACAAAAAGAATTCATTCTTTTGTCAAAAAATATGCCGGCTCTGGTTCAGCATTTCTATAGTTTAATCAACCCCGTGCTCGATTTTGCCGCGGAACGTTTGCCACCAGAAGATATTGCAAAGGTAAAAACCCAAATCAGCGGTCAATTTGGTAGTATTGTAACGTGGATGGTACAATTTATTATCAACGTTTTAAGCAACGGCCTGGCTTTGGCCAACGTTGTTTCCATGGTTGTGCTAACCCCTGTGGTCATGTTCTATATTTTAAAAGATTGGCCACGTTTCATTGAAACAACAAAGTCACTTTTACCTAAAAAAAGTGCTGCTAAAATTATTCATTACAGCCAAGTGATTGACCAAAATCTTTCAAGTTATGCCAAAGGACAAATGCTGGTTTGCCTTATTTTGGCTGTGTTGTATTCAGTGGGGCTTCTGATTGTTGGCCTTAAAAATGCCGTGTTCGTTGGCATATTTACCGGATGCATTTCATTTATTCCCTACATTGGGGCGTTGATTGGTTTTCTTTTGAGCACACTAATTCACCTGAGCGGTAACGATACGTGGAACCCCCTAATTTCCATTGGGTTGGTATTTTTAATTGTGCAAGCAATTGAAGGTAATTTTCTAACTCCACGCTTCGTGGGCGGTCGCATTGGTGTGCACCCTGTTTGGATTTTGTTTAGTTTGCTTGCCGGTGCCACTTGGTTTGGATTCTTCGGCATTGTACTAGCACTGCCCGCAGCAGCGATTATTAGTACCGTTGTGCGGGCAGCATGGAAAGAATGTAAGTAATCTCATGAAGGGTATCCGCCTAACTGATTCTCAAGTACTTACTATAAGCAAAGCGTTTCGTTTGTGTTTCTTACCTAATGATCATATGTGGTTATTTGGGTCGAGAACAGATTTGAACAAGCGCGGCGGAGATATTGATCTTTATATTGAAACAAGTATGTCTGCTGAGGATGCTGGGAAAGCCAGGATAAAGTTTCTAACAAATTTAGAGATCGAGATTGGGGAACAAAAGATTGACGTAGTGATGAAAATAGGTGACTTTGATCTGCCGATTTATGAAATTACGAAAATCGATAAACTCAATAAATTAGAGCAACTAGAATTATTGCCCAGTGCTACTTGGTGGATGGATTTGCGCAAACTACGCAATATATTAACCCATGAATATCCTGACAATCCTGCCTTTTTAGCAGATAATTTAAACAATGCATTTATTCAGGTGAAGCGTTTGTTGCTATTTTGGGAATCGTTGATTTCGTATATAGAAAATAAGCTATCTTATTAAGAATCCAGACACTAACCCCGCAGCAGTGATTATTAGTACCATTGTGTGGGCTGTTTAGAAAGAATGTAAGTAAGCCCCCTAGCTGAAAGTTTTACAAAGTCATATAATATCTTTTTAAATGGGAAGTTTTTACATGATGAAAATAACTGGTTTTTTTATTTTTTTTAGCATTTTCAATGTTATAGATGCTAATGACACAGAATACGGTAAATTGCCTACAGCCCCAAAAACAGAGTTCGAAACAGAAGCACCTTTGGCACCTAAAGTACTTACAATTATCGACCAATTGCCCATAGTCCAACAACCTATAGCTCCTGCTCCAATTCAGCACTTATCATTGCCTGATTTAGCAGCAGGCTCAAAGTGTGTAATTTCGATGGTTCCTATGAATAGCTCAGGCGATAGTTATCATATTTTGGCATACGTGATTCTTAGCTTGTCTCATGAAAAAATAGTCCCTGACATACTGCTAACCTATGATGGTGCAGCTGAAATTAGAGATATTGAATCAAAAATGAATTCCTACACGCAGGCACAAAGAACAATGCACTTTGCCCAAGTATTGGGATACGGAAAATATTTCAAAACAGAATTTGTTGACACAGAAAATTGTCAACGCGAAAATAATCGTCAAAGCAAGCTACAAGAATACTTAGACACAACTGAATATACTCATTATGTCGATCAAAAAGCCCTCACAACAATAACTGCTGAGCACTTTAGAACCTTTGGCAAAGACAATACCACCCAAAGATTGCGAGACGGTTTTGATAAATATTGTCCGCAATACTTTAGTCAGACTGCATACCAGAAACTTGTGAAAAAGGCACAGGATGAAGTTCAGCGTATAGGCGCTAATCCAAATCCTCTTGTTGTTATGCATGTGCGTTACTCCTCAAAAGCAAATGAAAAGCAAAACATGGAAGATGGCGTTATTGGAAAATTAAGTAATTACGTTAAATCAAAAGGCTATAACGTATGGTTCATTTTTACAGATGGTAGAAAAAGCGGGTCATTTAAAAGTTTAGGTGCAGACAGAACAGATCCTTTTCCATTAATCACAAAAGATGAAACAGGAGATGAACAGGATAACGGCAAATTCTTTCATTTACAGATTTTGCTAAAACTTAGAACGCTGCCTAATTTAAGAGGCATAATTGGTAACACCAGTGGTACTCTAGACATTGCTGGTTTTCTTGGACACAACGTGTATAATCTTCACAATATGCAGCAAGCTTTTGATTACCAGTCTTGTCGCATTTTGATTCAATCTAGCTTTTTAGCAGTGGAAAGATTTAATTTTAAGTTGTTAGAAAATGCCCTTAGGGATCATCAAGGAAAATTAGGTGATTTTAC
This sequence comes from Candidatus Finniella inopinata, assembly GCA_945903885.1. Classification (GTDB taxonomy): domain Bacteria; phylum Pseudomonadota; class Alphaproteobacteria; order Paracaedibacterales; family CAITNM01; genus CAITNM01. The sequence goes on along the minus strand of CAMDPB010000024.1, from coordinate 2,060 downwards.
TGATGACATTGCTCAAGCACATTTACCGCTTTTAATTGGTTGGATGACAGGAATTCCGCAAGCAGTAGGGGCAATGGCAACTGCTTCTCAATCAACAATTAATTCTCGCCATGCAGGGTATCGAGAGCTCTTTTTTGTCAAAAAACTCCGTGGAAATTTATTTGATCCTTTGCAAAGCTTGCAATCAATAATCGCTTATTTACAAGGAATAGAACCTACAATAAAAATTGAAGTGTAATCAGATCTTATATACATTTGACTACCAGGCGGCCAAATGAACATCCAGGAAAGAATGCAAATAAAACTTGATTTTTTCTACAAATGCTTTATTTGTCTGACTAGTTTTTGGTAAGCACGATGCATATTTGGCAACTACAAGAAGCAGAAGCAAAAGCAAAAGTCACACAACTTATGAATGAAGCAAAGCTAGAGCCACAAATTATTTCAAGACATGGCGTTCGCGAGGCAGTCATGATTAGCATTGAAAAATTTGAAGAGCTTTTAAAGCCGCATAATGATATTGTTTCATTTTTTCGAAAATCACCTTTGTATAAGTCTGAACTTAATTTGACGAGGGACAAATCTTTAAGCCGAGATATTGAATTATGATGTATCTACTTGATACAAATATCATTTCTGAAAGCATAAAAAATCACCTAACGTGAAAGTTATTAATTGGCTGTCGCGAATTGATATCAGCAAAATAGCACTAAGTGTTTTAACCCTTGGAGAAATAAGAAAAGACGCTGAAAAATTAGCCGATGCACAAAAAAAAACAAAAAATTATTCAATGGCTTGAAATTGATCTTTTGAATGGTTTTTTAGGGAGAATAATTTCAGTAGATGCCCGTGTTGCTGATAAGTGGGGCTACATATGCGCTTCAACAAATTTACCAGCTGTTGATACTTTAATTGCAGCCTCTGCATTGGTGCACAACCTTAAGCTTGTAACGCGCAATACAAAAGATTTTGAAAACATCCATGGATTGGAAATACTTAATCCGTGGGAGATGTAGTTTAACTTAAGTAAATCCCACCTTCATTTCAGGTGGGGTTAGTTATTTCTTAAAGTATTTTCAGCGTAATCCGTAACCAGTAAGTTGCTCTTGCGACATTAGATATTTATGGCCTTTAACTTTCAAAGAATTTGTTATATCGTATACTTTTTTATAGTCTGGATCTTCCCAAAAAACTCGATCTAAATCACTTGCGTTAATTTCATTCGAATCGATATTTTTACTAAATAGCTTATAGAATCTCTTGCATAATTTTTCGTAAATCTGTTTTCGTTTGTCTGTAAGCAGCCAAAAGTTAGAATATCTGTCGCGATAAGAAAAGGAACCCGCACCAGGATATTCAAACCAACCATCAATTATTTCGTCAACTTGATATTTACAAAAGCGACGCCTGGGCTTATCTACCTGTATGGTTGGCAAACCATTAAGTTCAGCATAATATTTTGCTGCATCGACGTAATGTTTATTGCGACACGCGTTTCCATAATCAGCTTGTATAGTTTGATTACCCTCATTAATAAGAACACCAACAATTTCTGGCCTATATTGTTTTTGACGGATGTTCGCACAGCTAAAGAATGCAACTTCATTCATATCTGTGTATAAACCATTCATATCACTGTATGAACCTTGAAAAGCTGGGAAACGAAGTAATGAATCAAGACTACTTAGCTTATCACCACACCTTGCAGCTTTCATACCATACATTTCTCTCTGGCACGCTCCATCTGTTTCAGAAAACGGTGCATAATGCACGGAAGTATTAGCATCTGAAACTGCAGTAACAAGAATGCACTCTGGTGGCACTCTCATAATAAAGCTAACAGGCGAAAAAGTTTCACCCAAAGTGTATTGTGGCAGATCATTAAACGCAACGACTGATCCGGCAATTAAATAACGTTGAGCTAGAACGTATTCCGCATAATGACTTACAAATTCTTCATTGCTAAATAATGTGTGAAATTCTTCCACAGTATTTTTAACTTGGATACGTTGATCTTCTGGATGGTTTTTGTTCCACATTCGTGTAAAACAACCTGCTGC
>CAMDPB010000023.1 GCA_945903885.1 Candidatus Finniella inopinata | reverse complement strand
GTAGCACCTGCAGAGGCTACTGGCTCTCAACAACCTTCTGCTGATGATATTGAGCAATAAACTACAGAATCAACGAATTTAACGATACCGCAATACATCAGACAAGCATGGACCCTCTGGTTATGCCAGAAGGGTCTAATGAAGAATTTTTTTAGCCGTTTATCGTAAGAAGTACCTAAAAATTTAGTCTTAATGGCTTTGCTGCTGACGACTTTTCAGCCAGTAAGTATACAACAAGCTGGTGTGCATCTGACGTTGCATTGGGCTAATTTTGTTGTATTATCTTTTTTAATATTTACTAATATATCTTCTTGTAATGGTAGCCCCATTTGTGAAGGGTGGAGTTTACAATATGCAGTGCCTAAAAGGGTTAATACTTTTGCTATTGATACAGGTGATTGCTGCTGACAACGAAGAAGTGGATCAAAAAAGATCGGCAATGTCTATTGTAAGAACAACTACTCCAATGCTTGTGAAATTTGATAAAGTTGATATAGCTAAAGTTCGATTATTGCGCATACTGCCAGAACTGGACAGTTTTTCTCAAACAACAATTATGCGCGTGCTTTCACATTTAAGTTATTTTTATAATTTAAAAGCAGTTCAAGAGCTTAAAAGTCCTGTTACTCTTCAGATAAAAAATCTCAAGAGAGAAGAGAGCATTAAATATTTTCTTTCAGAGATTTCGCGGTCATTAAAGTCAATTAAAAGCGAACCAAGAGATCAGTTTAGAGTTGATCGAAATTTATTTGCCCAAGCGCATACTGCAAAATGTAGCAAAAATACCATATATATTCATTAAACGAGATCACATATTATAAATGTTAAGTATGATTTATTTATAAAATAAATCAAAAAATGCTTGTATTGTAAGGGATTCAACTTAGATGCTGCCATATTCAGATGGCTGCAATGCAAAAAAAACATGTTTTTTCCTAAATTTTTTTAATACAGAATTTTACATGCGATTGTTCCGCATACAAAGAATTTCATTTTTTAAAGGGGTTAGAGCATGAAGTTACTTAAAACTTTAGTACTAGTGATTTTTGTGTCGAAGGCTATGATTTTTGCAAGTTTATTTTCCTTAGAGACGCCAGAACCAGAAATTTCAGAAATTACTGCAGTAAAAAATCCACCGAAGACTGCTTTATTCCTTATTTTTGATAATACCTGTGAGTCTTTTGACCATATCAAGCAAGATAAATTTTTTATGATAAGCGTGGTCTATCAAGAAGAAAATTTGTTGTTTTTCTTTTCATGGGCAAAAGATAACTCTAAATGTTCTTGTTGGGGTATTACTCACTTAAGCACCGAAGTTGAAAAATTGGTGTTTTCGCATACATTAACTGGCATAGGTCCTACTATGATCGAAGAAAGCAAATGTACAGGTCTAACAATCGACGAGGGTATGAATAATAGCCATCGTAATTTAGGCAGCGGAAATTTAGTTAAGTTAGAGGCAGAGGCTTCTACAGTGAGTGCTATCACAACAACCAACCAGACAGAAGTTCCAGGTCAGAAACTCTCTATCATGCTCCCCTCAGATTATCCTATAGAAGAAAGCAGAAGTCGCAGCAGTTCTTGGGATGATTGGTACCTCAAATCACTTCCTGGTTCTCCAATAGCAGTTTATTGATTATTTAAAGAGGATAAAAAATGAAGTACTTTAAAAAATTGATGCTAGTGATTCTACTATCAAACATGATGATTGTTGCGGAAGATGATTTGAATTTTCCAAATGATAATGGGTTTGCAAAACATGCTGCTTCATCGACTTTTTCGTCTCAAATTCCAATGCTTTTTGTAGACATATCTTTTGCGTATGGTCAGCCAATCGTCGGAATATTTTATTTTATGTATGCGGTTGTAGCTGAGAGTTTTTATGCAGGGGTGATGAATTTTAGTTTTCGGGAGAGAGCTGCAAGCATGAAAAGAAGTGAAGGAGTTTTGCGCTTACCTGATATGGATTCTGATAATAACAAGAATGTTCTTCGCATTATTATTCCTGAACGTCCTTTTTCTCCTTGCTGTTTTATAGGGTCACCTCTTCAGTCACCAGTAGCTCGTAAACGTGTTCCCAGCAACTCTTACATGACAACTTCTGAGATGTTTTAATAATTGCTATCAACAAAAGAAATTTTATTTGAAATTAAATTATGATAGATGTCGTGACTTTGTGAACCCAAAACAATGGGAATTTTTTATAGAAGTTAAGAATATGAATTATCTAAAAACTTTAATGCTAATAGTCTCGGTGGCGGTATCAAATGTGTCGGCATCGACCAGTCTTGAAGAATTAATCGGAAATATGCACCTTTCGTCTGGTTGGGTTGCTCGTGCTAAAGCTATATTGCCAACGGTTCCTTGCTCTGATGAACTGCGCGTAGAAATCCAATCAATCATTGCGACACTAGATTCTAATCCTTCTGAAGCGCTTGCAGCAATGGTAACTTGGTTTGGTGTTTTTAGTGATGCTGAACCAAATACAGATGGAGATCATTTTAAAACCGCAGTGCGTTCTATTTTTCATCCTGCTGTTTCATAATTGGTTTATTAAATCTCTATGGTCAAAAGCTATAGAGGTTTTTGTTCTTGTGTTTCCTAGTTTTAGCGATTGAGCTTTAAGCACATTTTATATAGACTTAATCAGTTTTTTAAAGGTTTTATAGCTAGGTTATGTCTAACAATTCTGCGGTTTCTAATACAATATTTGATGCTAAATCATGGCCGTTTGAAGAGGCAAAACGAGTATTAGCACGTCTGCAGGGCAAGGCACCTGAAAAAGGATATGTGCTTTTTGAAACTGGCTATGGACCTTCGGGATTGCCACACATTGGAACGTTTGCCGAAGTATTACGCACAACTATGGTGCGCAAAGCATTTGAAACGCTTAGTGATATTCCCACACGTTTATTTTGTTTTTCTGATGATATGGACGGCTTTCGTAAAGTTCCCGATAACGTTCCCAATAAAGACATGTTGGCTAAATATTTGAACATGCCGCTAACCAAGGTGCCAGACCCTTATGAAAAATTTGAAAGTTTTGGTCATCATAATAATGCGATGCTCCAGCGCTTTTTAGATAGTTATGGTTTTGAATATGAATTTCAAAGTTCTACCGATTGGTATACATCTGGGCGGTTTGATCCGTCTTTGAAATTAGTGTTACAACATTACGATGAAATTATGGGCATTATGTTGCCAACCTTGCGTGAAGAGCGTCGTGCTACTTACAGCCCATTTTTGCCACTATGCCCTAGAACAGGGCACGTTTTACAAGTGCCTATGGTTGAAGTGCATCCGGAAAGTGATTCAGTTGTTTATAAAGATCCGGAAACAGATCAACTAGTTGAGGTCAAAATTACCGGTGGAAGTTGCAAATTGCAGTGGAAGATCGACTGGGGCATGCGTTGGAAGGCTCTTGGGGTTGATTATGAAATGTCCGGCAAAGATTTAATTGATTCAGTGAAGTTATCATCGCAAGTATGCAGGGTTATTGGTGGGCGTGCGCCTGAAAATTTAACCTATGAATTGTTCTTAGATGATATTGGCCAAAAAATTAGTAAGTCTAAGGGCAATGGCTTAAGCATGGACGAATGGCTAACTTATGCACCGCAAGAAAGCTTGGCATATTTTATGTACCAAGCGCCTAAAAAAGCTAAGCGTTTATTTTTTGATGTTATTCCTAAAGCAGTAGATGAATACCTTCAGCACGTAAGCAAATTTACGCCAGAGCAATATGATAACCCGGTTTGGCATATTCATGGTGGTAAAGCGCCTGCTGCTGAAAGTGGGCTAAGTTTTAACATATTGTTGAACTTAGCATCAGTTGTGAATGCTGATGAAGGCAGCATTTTGTGGGGCTTTGTGAAGCGTTATGTGCCGGGGGCCGATGAAGCGTCTATGCCCTTTTTAGCAAAGATGATTACTTATGCAGTGAAATACTATCAAGATTTTGTAAAACCCAAAAAACAATACCGAGCACCAAATCAAATGGAGCGTGAGGCTTTGCAACGTTTGCATGATGAACTGGAAGATATATCATTTGAAAGCACTGCGGAAGACCTGCAAGGTATTGTGTTTGAGGTTGGTAAACAGTTTGCGTTTTCAGACCTACGTCAGTGGTTTGGAACGTTGTATGAGGTGTTGTTAGGGCAAGCAGAGGGGCCGCGTATGGGTTCTTTCATTGCGTTATTTGGCATTGCTGAAACGCGCGCACTAATACAGGAGAAGTTAGCATGAAAAAAATTTTTATAACCTTGGCATTTGTAAGCACACTATTTAGCTGCGAAATAATTTGGGACAATGGCCCAACACAACTTTTAAAAGATATTTTTGAAGTTACTAAAACAATCGGTGTTGAAAAACTTGAATCGGCAGTGAAGCAGAGTAATTTTAGGTGGATCCGCCCAAAGGGATTTGAGCTATGGGACGTGTATAGCCTGTTTGATGATGCACAGCGAGCTAAACTGACTGAAATAGTTGAAAACTCTAGTCTAGCAAAAGCAAAACTTCCCACCAGAAAGCACTATGATGCAGTGGTTATTTTTGGCGCAGCTACACCAAGAGTGCAAGATCGTATTGCATTTTTAATGAAGCTTCAGCAGCAAGGTATTACTTGGAATAAAGTGTATTTATTAGGGTCGACTCGTGATTTGAAAATTGGTAATGAAGCTGACAAAGCAATGGCTAAAGTACTAGAAGCCAAAGGTGCTGTTGCTACTGAAATGGCCATGGTTAATGAAATATGGCAACAAACACCTAAGCCAGATTCCTTTAAAGACATTCCAACCGTTTCAATACAATCAGGTCAGCGACCAGATGGCGTAAGAGCAAGTGCGGAAGATACATTACGAGAAATGACAAAAGATTTTGGTGATGTTCAAGGAAAAAGCTTTTTGTTTATTTCAAATAATCCTTATATTCCCTACCAAGATGCTGTTGCCAAGAAAGTGTTAGGGCAATATGGAATGAGTATTGAAACCGTTGGTGAGGCAATGACAGCTGCGACAACTTTGGAAAATGTGCTTGATACCGTGGCTAGGTGTTTGACGAATATGAAGAGTTCGTGATGAATATATTGCTGCAAATTAACAACCAACAGGTTTCTTGGCAAAACAAAACACTGCCATGCCGGGTAGGGCGTAATGGTTTTTCTACCGATAAAAAAGAAGGGGATTGGTGTACACCAATAGGTTCTTGGAAGCTTCTAAAGGTGTATTACCGCCCCGATAAAATCTCTGCACCTAAAACAATTTTGCCTGTTATAGAAATTACTCCTGATATGGGTTGGTCAGATGACCCATTTGATCCTTTATACAACACGTGCGTTACTGCGCCTTGTGCGTTTTCCCATGAGAAATTATGGAGAGATGATAATGTGTACGACTTATTAATTACCACTAGTCACAATACGTATCCTATAATTCCTAAGTGCGGGAGCGCGGTTTTTATTCACCAGATTAACGAAAGCATGACTCCTACTGCAGGGTGTTTGGCGCTAAAATTTGAAGACCTTCTTGACCTGGTTGAAACAGCAACACTTGATGCTTATTGGGTTGTGGGTGACGATCTTGGGTACGTGCATAGTGCCTGAATTACCCGAAGTTGAAACCGTATGCCGGGGGCTTCGTCCCTATATGGAAGGTAAGGTTTTACAAAATGTGGTTTTGCACAGATCAAATTTAAGGAATCCTTTTCCACCGATGTTTGCGGAGCGCTTGCAAGGGCAGGTGGTTAGCAAAATTAATCGTCGTGGGAAATATATTCTTGTTGAACTGCCTGATTACACTTGGATGATGCATTTGGGGATGAGTGGCAGAATTCAACGAAGTTCTGTGGCTGATTATATTCATCAAAAGCATGATCATGTGGTTTGGCAGGTTGATGATATGACGTTTGCTTTTAATGATGCGCGTCGTTTTGGCGATATGGACTTGTTGCCAAAGGGGCAAATGTGTTTGCCAATAAAAACGATGGCACCAGAACCTTTTGAAATAGAGGCGGGTGACTTTTACAAACGCTTGCAGCGTACTACGCGCCCGTTAAAAACGTCATTACTTGATCAGGCGATTATCGCTGGGCTTGGAAACATTTATGTGTGCGAAGCGCTTTGGCAAAGTGGGTTGTCGCCTTTTAAAGTGTCGGATTCCATTACCCTTAAACAGACACAGTTTTTATTAAAAAATATATGCGAAGTACTTGAGCGGGCGATTCAATCGGGTGGGGCGTCCCTGCGCGATCATAAGACTGTTGAGGGGACACTTGGGTATTTTCAGCATCAGTTTAGGGTGTATGACCAAAAAGGTACCCCTTGCTTAACAGATAAGTGTTTCGGCACAATTAAACGTGAAGCTCAATCTGGTCGTTCAACCTATTATTGTTCAACGTGTCAAAAAAATTAATGTCCAAAAAGGTTATTTTATAAAATGTCTTTAACGGTAGCGGCGTACCCAAATTTGCGCCTTCGACGGTTGCGTCAATCCGCATCAATCCGTGAATTATTTCAAGAGAATCATTTAAACCCAAGTGACCTTATTTGGCCGATTTTTGTTTGTGAGCCTGGGGAAGATACGGAAATCGCAACAATGCCAGGTGTTCGTCGGTATTTGGTTGATGAGTTGCCGGAGCAAGTGGAAGAAGCGTATCAGCTAGGTATTCGCGCAATTCTGTTGTTTCCAAAAACACCAAGTGCGTTAAAAACAGAAAATGCGATTGAAGCGCTAAACCCGCAAAACATAATATGCAAAGCTATTAGAAAAATTAAAGAATGCGTTCCCAACATGGTGGTGCTGACCGATGTGGCATTAGACCCATACACAACCCACGGGCACGATGGAATTTTAAAAAATGGCGACGTTGAAAACGATGCAACCATTGATGTTTTAATTAAGCAGGCATTGAATCAAGTTGGTGCGGGCGCCGACGGTATTTGCCCGTCTGATATGATGGATGGCAGAATTCAAGCTATTCGAGAGTCCTTAGAAGCAAAAGGGCACACCAATGTGTTGTTGGTAAGTTATGGTGTGAAGTATGCATCAACTTTTTATGGACCATTCCGCAGCGCTGTTGGGGTGAATCTGCAGGGTGATAAAAAGACCTATCAGCTTAACCCTGCTAATGCTGTTGAAGCATTGCGTGATATTAAACAAGATATTGCCGAAGGTGCAGATGCCATAATTGTTAAGCCAGGGTTGCCTTATTTAGATATTGTTTCACAAGCTAAAAGCTTTGGCGCACCCCTTTGGGTTTATCAAGTTAGTGGGGAATATGCCATGATAAAATATGCCGCAGCTAACGGTGCAATTGTAGAAGAAGATACCCTTTATGAAACGTGTCTTAGCTTTAAACGGGCAGGGGCTTCAAAAATTATTACCTATGCAGCAAAAGAGATTAGTAGATGTCTAAAGAAAATTTCGGCTTAACAAAGTTCCAGTACACAACCCTTTATCCAGCTTTGTTAATGCTTACTGGCGTGTTGATGGTAGCAAGTATTGATATTTATTTACCCGCAGCACCTTTTTTGAAACGCTATTTTGAAACATCAGAATGGATGATTCAATTTAGTATGATGCAAACACCAATTGTGGCTGCTGTTGTTGGTATGCTGTATGGCCATTGGAGTGATACTAAAGGGCGTAGGCCCGCAATGTTGTCATCTCTTGGAATATTTTCGGTATGTTCCTTCCTATGCTGCTTTTCGTGGAATATTGAATCTTTTATTGCATTCCGATTTCTGCAGGCAATTGGTGCTGGTGGAATATCTGTAATTAGTATTTCCATTTTGTCAGATATGTTTAGCGGGTCAGTATACGCGCGTTATATGGCAACCTATAGCATGAGCTTTCCTATTATGTTCGCGGTTGCTCCAGTGTTAGGAGCGCATTTGCTAAAATGGTTTGGGTGGCAAGCAAATTTTTGGGTGTTAGGGGTAATAGCTACTTGCCTATGGCTAATATTTGTTAAAAAAATGCCAGAAACACATAAGAACCATGTTGATACAATGGGATGGGGGCATATTTTAAAAAATCTAAAGGTATTAACCAGCAATCGACATTTTATAGTTCTTTCTATTTGTCATGGTTTGCCAGTTGCTATTTCAGCTGTTTACGGAATAAATAGTTCTTTTATTTTTATAGATCATTTTAAATTTTTGCCAACTACATATGCGTATATTCAGCTTGTTCCCGTAGTAATGAATTTAATTGGGTCTTTAGCGTACCGTCAGTATGTTGTGAAATGGGGTATTGCAAAATCTATTCGCTACGGATTGTACCTAAATCTTGCTTTCTTATGCTTAATTACTTTAGGGACAACACTTGATATTCTGCAATTACCATTTTCTATAGTTGCAATTATGTGCATTTTAAACTTAAGCCTTTCAGCGACTCTTTCAAGCTGTGGGACAAAAGCAATTGAATGTGCACCTGAGCAGCGAGGGTTAGCAATTGCTTTCCTTGGATTAATGCGAAACGGTGTGGTTGCAGGGTTGGTTTTAGTGGTTGGTATTTTCTTTGATGGTACTATAATTCCTGTATTTATTGGTATGGCAATATTAACTGCAATTTTAGTATTCTTAACTTGGCCACTTTCTAAAGAGGCTTCTTAACAATTTTTTAATCAAAATTTTCTAGTCTATATAAAAATGGCATGGAGGTAATGATGATCAAGTCGATGTCGGGTTTAGCGTTAACCTTTTTCGCGTGTTTATGTGCTGTTCCTGAAGATAAGTCTTCAATCACATTATTTGATTCGGCAGCGTTAGCGAAATCGACAAAGGCAGCTGTTGTTGATGTCTACGCTTACAGAGAAAACGATAAGAAGGTTTTTTTACCTTTTGAACTAAGTGCTCTTGAAGCTGTGATGTTTGGATCTGACCATCGTGGAAATTCAAGTGGAACTGGCTGCATTATCAATTCAGATGGTATTATTGTTACCTGCGACCATGTAGTAGAACAAGCAACCCGCATTTTTGTAGGTCTTAATGGGCAAAAAATAAAAGCCACTAAAATTTTTTCGAATCCTATGGCGGATGTTGCATTTTTGAAAATTGATGCAAAAAACTTACCGGCTCTTAAGCTTGCAAGCTCAAGAACGCAAATAGATTTGGGGGAATCAGTACTGGTTGCTGGCAATGCATCGGGCAAGACACGTATTTCTCATGGACTTATTTCGTGCCTTAACAAGGTTGTGGGTGGTAAAGTTTTATTTCAAAGCGATGCGACTATCAAAATTGGAAATTCAGGAGGCCCAATGGTTAATGCTATGGGAGAGATGATTGGAATGGCTTTTGCAATTCCTCGTAATGGTGGATTTTCATTCTTTATTCCAGCAAGCATGATTGGAAGTCAATACAGTAAGGAAATTTTAAAAAAGCCTTCTCCTTGGTGGGGGGTGCATGTTCAAATAATGGATCCGGAACTGCTTGATGC
>CAMDPB010000022.1 GCA_945903885.1 Candidatus Finniella inopinata | reverse complement strand
ATGCACAAAAACTTAAAACTAGACGCGACGCTATAATTCAAGCACTTTCAGAACAGGGCTATATTTCAACTGAAGAAGCCTTATCATCAGCTAAGCAAACAATTGAATTTCGCCACGAAGAAAATAGCACCATAAGCTATGGATATTACACAACCTCTTTACGGGAAGCTCTTGCTAAGGAAATGCCTCAACTTAACATAACCTCAGGATTAGAAATTTTTAGTTGCATGGACATACGATTTCAACAAGCTGCTCAAAAAGCACTAAGAGACGGCTTGTTGCAATACGATTTAACGCAAAAAATTTTTTATAAACCTATTGCTAACTTAGGAGATAAATATTCTATTGAGGATTTAAATAAAATATTAGTTTCCGACTGCCCTGAAAAATATCAAAAATCTATTGTGGATTTTAAAAATAAAAAACCATTTATACAACTGCAAAATAAACAAACACTACTTTTAGATGCTACTGGGTGGTCTTTTGAAACACCATTAACTAAAGGTGATGTGATATTGGTTGAAGTTAAAAATGAGAAAGCGCACATACGGCAGATTCCTGAAGTAAATGGAGCAATTGTTGTAATGGAGGCACGAACCGGACAAGTTCTGGCTCTAGTTGGTGGTTGGAGCCACATCACGAATCCTTTTAACTGTGCAATACAAGCAACACGACAACCAGGCTCTAGCTTTAAACCTTTTGTATATTTAGCAGCATTAGAACACGGCATTAATCCTAATGATATTATTAACGACGAATCAATCACCATGCTGCTTAATAATGGAAAAGAAGTTTACAAACCAAAAAACATAGACAAAAAAACACATGGCTTTGTAACTGTAAAAAATAGCCTGGCCTATTCTCACAACCTGTCTTCTATTCAACTTGGTTTAGACACCGGAATTGAACATATTCAAGACATAGCGGAATTATTTGAAGTGTATAGTAAGGCATCAAAACACCCCTCTATGATTCTGGGTTCAAAAGAAACGACTTTGTTAAAGCTTACTAATGCCTATGCAATGATTTTTAATGGTGGCCACCACTTAAAACCAAAATTTTACAATGCCTACGCTCAGAGAAACATTTCACTTATAAATAAAAATGTGGCTTCTTGCTGTTTGGAAAAGCACCATGCTCTTACGGTTGTTCCTGTAAGTACTATTAATAGCCACCAGCGACTTGCTTCAGCTTCAGCTATCTTTGGACTTCTTGAAATGCTACGTGCTGTCATTACGCATGGAACAGGGAAATCTCTTTTGCCACTTGAACATGCATATGGTGTTAAAATTCGTGGAAAAACTGGCACAACAAATAGTAACCACGATGCTTGGTTTATAGGTAGCGTCAGTATTCCAGGAACAATTTACCAAGATGACAATCCTCTTGTAATTGGAGTATTTGTTGGATTTTTAAAACCAAAGAATCTTGGAGAAGGCAAAGGAGGCGCCACTGTAGCGCTTCCAATATTTGGTAACTTTATAAAAAATATTGTTTCTGATACGCTGTGACTGTAGATAAATTTTAGCCCCAAGGAGCTTGAGTAGAGTTTGGTCCAATCTTTCGTTGCGCATACAGAAGAAATTTCAGGCAGTACATTAGATAAAGTTGCTGGTGATGGTCGTACATATTCGTACTGGCGCCGCAGAATTATGCTGTCAATGATGATCGGGTACGCAGCCTTTTACCTGTTACGCACAAACTTTACCATGACAATTCCTTATTTACAGTCTGAACTTGGATACACAAAAGCTGAAATAGGCATTATCATTTCCGCTGGTGCTATTTTGTATGGGCTAGGAAAAGGCATAACAGGGTTACTTGGTGACCGAAGTAATGCACGTTATTTCATGAGTGCAGGGTTATTAGGCTCAGCAATAGTTAGCTTTTGTTTGGGATTTAGCTCCACTTGGATAATGTTATCAGTCCTATACATATTCAATCAGTGTTTTCAATCAATGGGATGGCCGCCATGTGCGCGACTTTTAACCCACTGGTTTAGCCCTAAAGAAATTGGTACAAAGTGGGCACTTTGGAATACATCTCAACAAATTGGCGGTGCAGCAGTTCTTATTGCATCACCTTACATTATGGAAATATTCGGATGGAGATATGTTTTTTATGTCCCTGCTGTTTTATGCGTAGGTGTTGCTTTTTTTCTATTAAATAGACTGCGCGATTCCCCAGAATCACTTGGATTGCCACCAATAGAAAATCATCATGGTCTTGTTGAAGCACATGAAATTGATGATAACAAATTAACTACCAAGGAAATTATTCTTCAAGTAGCACAAAATAAGCTTGTTTGGTACGTTTGCGGAGCTAACTTTTTTGTCTACATAGTACGCATGTTTGTGCTCTATTGGGCACCCACATTTCTGCAAGAATTCAAAGGTAGCAGCCTTAAACTGGCCGGATGGCAAGCAGCGATGTTTGATATTGCCGGGATGTTTGGGGGTCTTATCGCCGGATATTTGTCAGACAAAGTATTTGAAGGAAGGCGCGGACGTGTAGGATTTTTATACATGATCGTCTTAGCAATAAGCATTGTATTCTTATGGCAGTCGCCTGTTGACCAAAAATGGCAACATTTTATTGGTATGATGCTTATTGGATTTTTAGTCACAGGACCACAGATTCTAGTTGGTGTTGCAGCCGCTGATTTTGCTTCTAAAAAAGCTGCGGGTGCAGCTACTGGACTAACAGGAACAGTTGGATACCTTGGGGCTGCAGTAGCAGGATACGGCATTGGAAATATTGTTGATAATTCAGGTTGGGATACGGCATTCGCCTCTATTGCAGTTTGTGCATTACTTAGTGCTTTTTTCTTTGCACTAACCTGGAACCATCGTGCTAAGGTTCTAGACAAGAGAAACTAATACATGGCTTACTGATGTTTTTTCGTATCCTTACTCTTGCTGTATTGTGGTGTTCATATTCACTCTTGGCTGAATTTCATTTCCCCGAATATGCCGTAAAGAATGTCAAAAATTTTATCGATGAAATCTCTGAAGAATTCCCCCCTGCAGATAAAAACGAATACAAAAAAGCAAAAAAAGAATTAGAAGAAATTTTTAAAGAAAAGCAATGGGCAAAAGGCTTAGAAAAGTCAAAAATCATTTTAACCTCTGCACACAAAGACGCAGCAACTTTAATTGATGTAGCACTTTTTGCTTATCATTGCGCAAAAAATATTAAAAAAAGAAATTATGAATACAGTCAGCTCTGTGAATATGCAGCCTATTTAGCATATGTGCACAGTATTTCAAATATTCAAAAATTACAGGCTTTGTTGTTGTATTTTACACAAAATTCATGGTGCAGCTTAGAAGAATTAAAAAAACTTTACCCGATTGAAAAATTAAGATCTGAAGACTCAAGATTGAAAGACATTTTAAAATTTGAATGCATAAATCACGAAGTTGAAGAAACCCCAGAAGGTGCAATTTTACGCCTTAATTTTTCGCAACCCTTGAGTTTAGAACAACCAGAAAATTACATAGAAATTTCTCCTAAGGTTGATGGTTTTGTCCATGCTGAGGGTTCCAAAATATCCATTTCAGGATTTCAAGCTGGCGCTGAATACAACGTCAAAACAAGAGCAGGTATAACCAGTATTTTAGATGAAAAAACTGATACTTCTTCAGAAATAGGATTTTTTGTAAAAGACCTAAAACCAAGAATTAATTTCCCGAACAATACCTACATTTACCCCAAACAAGAAAAAATTTGTCTCCCGGTAAGAACAATTAATATAGATAGAGCACAAGCAACCTTATATCGCATACCAGACCGTGGAATTATTGGTCATATGAACAGTTTAATGACTCGCTCCTATGAACTTGGAAGCGCTGAAAAAATAGTTTCAACAACTCTTGATTTTGGCGGGAAAGCAAAACCGAACCAAACTGTTACTAGAAATCTTGAAGCAACAAACCTTATTCCAGAATTAAAACCAGGTGTTTATGTACTAGAAGTAAGACAAAAAGGCGCTCTTCAATACTATGATGCAGAGGTATCTGATCAATGGTTCATCGTCACTGATATAGGCCTTACAACTTTTCATAGCGATCAAACACTACTGATTCATGCACGCGCATTTTCAAATGCAAAATCATTGAAAAATATTCAACTTGAATTAATTAGCGCAGATAATGACTTGATAGCAACGGCAGTAACTGATGAAAATGGATTTGCTGAGTTTTCAAAAGAACTGCTAAACGGCAAAGCAGGAAAAAAACCCGTAGCTATCTTTGCTAAAAATGAGGAGCTAGGATTCAGTTTTATATCATTAAAAGCAGCAAGTTTTGATTTTAGCGATCGTGGTGTAAAAGGACGCGTAATACAAAATGATTACGATGCAATGGTTTTTTGTGAGCGAGGAATTTATCGTCCTGATGAAAAGGTCAACATCGTCTCTATATTACGTAACGGACATGGAAAGCAAGTCCCAGTTATGCCGCTTACATTTATTATTAAGTCACCTAAAGGAATTGAAATTAAACGAGAAACCGTGAAAGGGAACTCACTTGGAACATACAATACAGAGCACAAGTTACCGACTGATTGTCCAATTGGTATGTGGTCAGTAGAGGTTTATGTTGATCCAACTCAAAGTTCTGTAGGCACCACTAATTTCAGGATTGATGATTTTAGCCCTAACAAAATGGAAATGACCTTAGCTACACTTGAAAAAATTTCAAAATTGGGCTCTGAACAAGTGTGCACCTTAAATGCCCACTACCTTTATGGAGCAGCAGTTAATGACAGGCAGGCCATATTAGAAGCAAAAATTAGCCCTACAGATACACCATTTGAACAATGGAAAGATTTTCATTTTGGACTTGATGACGAACGATTTGTTAGCCACGTTATAACTGGTGCAACAGCACCAATTCAAACTGGAAAAGCTGAACTAAAAATTGAAATACCAAGTGATCTGAGTTGCTCAAAAGCTTTGAGTGTTGATTTAACCGCAAGGTTAGTTGATACGACATCATCTCAGCAAGCAAGTACATCGACCACCTTACTAAGCCAGCCATACATTGTTGGAATACGTGAAAAAAAAGATCATACTAGCAATAATATAAAACTAGAAATAATTGCTGTTGATAACAATGGTAGCTTGGTCGCAGTAGAAAACCTTGAATACACACTTTTTAAAAGTGAAGCACACTATCAGTGGTATAAGGACCGTGGAAGTTCTTGGAGCTACCAACGCATATATCAAGACAAACCTCTTAAAAAAGGTAACATTACAGCAAAAACTAATAAACCAATCTCTCTAAATTTCAAAGGTAAACTTGCTACCAACTATGCAATTGAAATAAAACACAAAGATGGGAGAAAACTTGCAAAGTATAGAATTGGTCAGCAATACAGCTGTCAAAAAGATAGACCTGATACATTAAATATCACCCCAGAAACAAAAGTTACTAAGCTTGGAGAACCTGCAATTTTAAAGGTTTTTGCTCCATTTGATGGGGAAGCCATTATTATTGCCGGGCTCAATTCGATACAACTAAAAGATACTGCTCATCTAAAAAAAGGTATGAATATTTTGAAAGTGCCAACCCACGAAAGTTGGGGAAGTGGCGCTTATGTGATGGTATCGCTTGTGCGAGCGCTAGATAAAAAGACTGCCGGTATTCAAGCAAAACGTGCAGTAGGCATACAATGGATTCAAATTGATTCCGGTGACCATACTCTAAAAATTAAAATCGATTTGCCAGACAAAATAAAGCCACAAACTCAATTAAAGGTTCCTGTGCATATAGAAAATATAAGCAATCAGGATGCACGATTGATGATAGCTATTGTAGACGAAGGAGTAATGGGGCTCACTAATTTTAAAACTCCAGACCCAATAGAATATTTCTTCGGCCAGCGTCAACTCGGTCTTGAAATGCACGATGTCTATGGTTATATCATTGATCCTGTAGATGCTGATGTCATGGATATGCGCTCTGGAGGAGATGGAATAATGCTTCGTCGAGGAGCATTTGTACCAAAAGTAAATGACAAAGTTCTAAGCCTTTTTGACGGTGATGTGCATCTTGATGCTAATGGAAAAGCCGAAATTTCTATGGACATACCGGTATTTTTTGGAAAACTTCGAGTATACGCAGTTGCTATAGCAAATGAAAAAATGGGAAGCAAAAGTGAAGAAGTTGTTGTGAAAGATGATTTGATTGTTGATCCTAATCTTCCTTCGTTTCTAACCGTGGGTGACGAAAATGATCTAAATATTCGTTTAGAAAATACAACTGACCACCCTATCGAATGCCAAATTAATATCAGCTTGGAAAAAGCATTTGAACCAACTTCGAAAAAACAAACGATTACATTAGCACCCAAAGAACAAAAACGTTTGTCTATTTCAGCTCAAGCAAAACAAATTGGTGAAGGTGTTGTTCAAGTCGAAGTAAAGGGTGAAGGCATAAGCTACCAAAATTCAACTTCTATAGAAGTTCGTTCAGCTTACCAGCCTATTTTAGTAAGCCAAAAACAAGAAATAAAATCAAAAGAAATAGCTGAGTGCAAACTTGAATTCAAAGGGTTACACATACTCCAAACACAGGCTGATTTATTTCTCACAAATCAAGGCCCTTGGAATGTTGGAAAAATCCAAAGATGGCTATTGAATTATCCTTTTGGTTGCACCCAACAAACTATCAGTAAGGGTTTTGCTGCAATATTCGGACTGAAACAAAGTAAAGATGACACATCAAAATCAGACAACATTGAATACATGCGCATTTGCTATGAAGCTATAGAAACACTAAATGAACGACAAAATTCAACTGGTGGTTGGGGCTTTTGGACACGAGATAATGATGATTTCAACATCACGGCTTACGCACTAGAAATGCTTACGTATGCCCAAAATGCTAGTTTAACCGTTCCAAAAGCAATAGTTAAAAACGCACTAGCTTTTGCAAAACGACAAATAAATTCTATCGACTGGAAAATCAAACAAGGCAGAGAGAAAGCCGACAATATTGCTTGGCTTGTAAAGCTATGCGCCATATCACAAGAAATAGACACCGCCACAATTAGATATTGCTTTGACGAATATTTTGATAAGTGCGAAACAGCAATTGCAAAGAGTATGTTTATAGCAACAGTTGCCAGCATTCAAGATTTAACTCGTGTTCAAAAAGGTATTAAGCAGTTACAAACTATAATTGAAAAAGGTGTTTCTCTTGATGAAGCTGCTTCAATTGCTTCTCATTTGTCATCATTTAGAACTATTGAAACGATCAATCAACTGGTTGAAAGTCTTGAAGAAGTGCTGAACAAAGGAATAGACCAAGATATTACCCGTCTTAACACCCAAACTTTAGCAATGCTTTTAAAAGCAAATGTTGATAATGCACTTGCTACAACAAAAAATATAAAAGTCAAAATTAATCAAGAATCATACAATGAAAAAAATTTCGTCTCGCATACTCTGAATCCTTTGCAAGATGTTATAATCGAAAATGTTGGTGATGATTCATTGTGGCTATTCGTAAACGCATATGGTATTCCATCAGAGCCCGGTGATAAAAAAGAAAACGGGATAAAAATAATCCGTACTTTTTACAAACCTGACGGCACAAAAATAAACAACGAAAATATTATCCTTGGTGAACGAGTAATTGTAGTGCTTGAAGGTACAGTTGAGAATATAGCTGTTGAAGGATACTGGCTAATTTCAGATTGGCTTCCAGCTGGATTTACTCATTCAAACACTTTATCAAATTATGAATGGCTGAAAGATGTCAAAGATGGTTCCACAGTGCAAAAACGTCATGATCGATACGTCGCTTCATGGCGTCAGCCTGCTAATGCAGGAGCGTTTAAAATGGCTTATGAAGTTATTGCTACTCATACTGGAAAATTCCAGCAGCCTGGTCTTTATGTGGAAAATATGGTGAATCCCGCACAATATGCAACGTATACTCCACTAAGCATTACAGTTAAAGAAAAGTCTGACAGCTAAATATAGCAAGAAACGATACACACTCTTTCCAAATATGTTTCCTGGGCCGTTACGCAGTCTAACAGGAACTATAGTTTATTTTGGCACTGCCGTAGTTTACTTGGTGGAGGGCTTTTTATTTAGAATTTCTTTTTCTTTGACAATTTTTCTCTGACTATTACTTTTAGAATAGTTTTCGCAAAATCATCAAACTTTATACCAGAAAAAGATAAAATAGAAATATTCAATAAAAGAAAATTACTGACCACCGCGATTAGATAGATATATTTTTTCAGCATATTGTAACCCTTTTCTGACAATGCTTATTTTTCAAAGAGCATTGAGAAGCAGGCAATTTTGAAGCATATATATTTACTTTAAAAAACTCAGAAATTGCAATTTTTTCTAGAGAAATATCTTTTTCTAAATTTTTGACAAGAAATTCTGTTTCTCTCATCGGTCCTCCAATTACTAGCGAACTAAAAAGTCTCTTTATCGCTACTAAAATAGAAGTTATAAGAAAAAATTCTATCCTTCAAAATGCATTAAGGAAAAATCCCTTAGCTAAGCATCAAAAAAGTTAAGGGAAGGAACAATGGAAGCTCTATTGGTGACGCACTTTACATCAAATAGGTTGAGTATTGTGATCATTCCAGAATCTCTAGGAAAATATTGACGAACCGTCTTTTCAAACATTGATTCATAACTTTTCAAAATAAAAGAGTTGAAATTCCCTTGATACTTATAGTTGTTTATAAGACTTTTAATGACGATATAATTTCTTGGATGCCGATTCTTATTCAAAATTACAAAAGCATCTTTTAGGAAAAATTCAGCTAGTTTGTAATTACCCATTAGTGAGTTGATTCTCCCTATATAGTTTTTGCAAAATCCCACTTGTACAGAATTTTTACCAGCTAATTTTGTGTAAGATTCTAGCATCTTATCTAAAATGCTGAGCGCTTTCGAATATTCGTGCAGATTTATATAAACTCGCACTAGTCTTTCTAATGCCCACGACAGAGATATATGATCTTTTTCACCGTTTTCAATAAAAATATCTGCATACCCTTTAACTACAGCTTCAGCAGTAAGCCAATCACCTGTGATACTGGCACTTGTTAAAGCTTTGTATATCAACGCCCACCCCATTTCACGATTCTGAGGTGTGTAGTACTTTTTGTAAACTTCGACCCCCTTGTCAATTAACTGTTTTGATTGATTTAAGTCCCATAAGTAATAATATAAAATGCCAAGGTTTAGATTAACCCAAGCTACTTCAATTTCATTTTTTCCAGGGTATTTACTATGGATATCCAAACTTTTATCAAGCAAAAATTTTGCCTTCTTGTAATCACCAATGCGCCGGTAAAAACGTCCCATATTCGCAAAAACCCAAGCAGTTTTCGGATGTTCTGAACCATAGTGTTCTTGATAAATTTCTAAGCTTTTTTGCAAATAATGTTCAGCTTTATGATAATCACCTA
>CAMDPB010000021.1 GCA_945903885.1 Candidatus Finniella inopinata | reverse complement strand
AATTATTCAATGTTTTTTTGCAATCATAGTTTGCATAATATGTTTTATGTACTACGCCTGTCATCCTACTCACTTACCTAATCAAGACTCAAAATATCAACAATTTTTACGCTTCATTCATTACGCGTATTTAAAAATAAAACCTGACTCTTTTTGTAATTTGCACGTTCCTTTAAGCAATATACCAATTGATGTCATCATCCCTGTTATTGAAAAAGATGCTGAAACACTAATCCTGACTATTGATTCCGTGCGTGGTAATATTTTGCAGCCTATTACTAACATTTATCTAATCGCACCAGAGTCTGCAATGCTTCGCAAAATTGCCCATGAAAAGCATTGTGTGTTTATTTTAGAGGATAAGGTATTGCCCGTATTTTCAAAAAATACAAATAGAAAAGGATGGATTAAACAGCAGTATCTAAAACTTAATGCCGATACTATTGGGACATGCAAACATTTCCTGGTTATAGATGCAGATACAATTCTTATTCGTCCTCAAATTTTTGTGAAATATAACAAAGAAGTTTTAAATATTTTGCATGACTACTGGTTCAAACGGAAGCAAATGGTGAAAATTGCCTTGGTGTTTGATAAATTTCATAATGTTGATTTCACTAGCCACCACATGTTGATTTGCAAAACAAAATTAAAAGCATTGAAAAAACATTTACAAAATTTACATGGACTTCCATGGCAAGATGCGCTTGATAACTTGAGCATTCCTGATGGTAGCTTTTCTGAATATGAACTATATGGCAACTTTGTGGCACAACGCTTCAATGATGAAATCGAACTTGTGTTGGGAAGCAACACACTTTTTCCCCGCAATGGCGTTGCCAATGTGGGTTATGCACGGGAATACCTAAGTTGCAAATACAAAAGCATGACTATGCATAGTTTTTAACCATTGAAGGGATGACGGGGTAATTATTTTATGAAGCGTTTTTTGACTTTATTGTCATTAATAATTTCTCTATCAATTTTAAGCGTTTGGGTTGCAACAACACCTGAAACATTACCGAAGGAAGATACAAAATGGCACGCTTACAAAAGGAAACTTTTCATGAAGTTTTTGTCCTTTAAAAGGGATAAGTACTCCAATAACCATGTTCCTTTATGTCAGCACAAAATTGATGTTGTTTTTTTGTGTATTGAAAAAGACTTACCAACAATTCGTTACGCAATTGACGCTGCAAAAGGGTTAATAATGCACCCTATCAACAAAATCTACTTAATTTGCCCAGAGTCTGAAAAATTAAGAAATGTAGCTTTAGAAAAAGGCTGTGAGTTTATAGAAGAAACAAGGGTTATTCCTCACCTTGCTCAAGGAAATATTTTACCAGAGCACTTAAAACAAAGGCTAATTAAACTAAATGCTGAAACCATTACAAGTGCAGATTATTACCTAGTGATTAATGCAGATACAATTTTGTTGCAAACTCAAATATTTCTTCGGGAAGATAAGGCTGTTTTTAATGTCTGTAATAAGTATGTATTAGACTTCAAGCTCATGGTCGAATCAGTATTAAAACTTGAAAAATATTACAATCTTGATTTCAATAGCCAGCATATGTTTTTTGACAAAGCAAAGCTCAAAGCCATGAAAGATAGATTAGAAAAATTGAACGACAAACCATGGCAGGATGTTTTAAATACCTCGGAACTTTCTAGTCAGGTCTTTTCAGAATATGAAATGTATGCGAACTTTGTATTAACATTTTTTCCTAACGAAGCAACTATTGTGCATGGTAAAAACTCACAGATGCCTGCAGACCGAATTTCTGGAATTGAATGGCAACGTGGTTTTCTATCCAAAAGGTATAAAAGCCTTTCTTTCAATCACTCAATAACAACCAACCGGCATAGTTAGCGCAATGTTACAATTTTTCTGTCTTCATATTTTTGGTGATTTTAAGGTTTTCAACCTCCTGCGGTATATTACTTTTCGCACTATGGGAGCCATTTTAACTGCTTTAATAATTAGTTTTTGTTTGGGAAAACCTATTATTGCTTGGCTTAAATCAAAGCAAAAGCAGGGTCAGCCTATTCGTACCGATGGTCCAGAATCACATCTTGTGACAAAAAAAGGCACACCAACAATGGGCGGTTGCTTAATTTTGCTTGCTGTTTCTATCAGTACTTTGCTTTGGGGTGATTTAGAAAACCCATTCTTATGGATAGTGTTGCTTGTAACGCTGGGGTTTGGTGCTCTAGGAGCTATGGATGATTATAAGAAGCTTACTAAAAATTCTCACCATGGCATCTCAGGAAAAACAAAGCTCCTTGGGCAAACCATACTAGCCATAAGTGCAGCATATGCATCTGCACACTACACAGACGTAAGCCTTGCACACAGTTTAACCTTTCCTTTCTTTAAAGACTTTATTCTTAATCTAAGTTGGTTTTTTTACCCATGGGCGGCACTTGTTGTTGTGGGTTCATCAAATGCAGTTAACTTAACCGATGGACTTGATGGTTTAGCAATTGTTCCTGTCATGATCTGTTCCGTGTGCTTTACAATTATTGCTTATCTTGTTGGCAACCATGTTTTTGCATCTTATTTACAACTACACTATGTGGTAAATGTGGGGGAAGTCTGCATTTTCTTAGGTAGCCTTATTGGGGCTGGGTTTGGCTTTTTATGGTTTAATGCGCCGCCTGCAAAAGTTTTTATGGGCGATACAGGGTCACTTGCTGCTGGAGGAGCTTTGGGCGCCATTGCACTAATCACAAAACATGAGTTTGTTCTTTGTATTGTTGGTGGTTTGTTTGTACTAGAAGCTGTGTCTGTCATATTACAAGTTGTTTATTACAAGCTTACTAAAAAGCGTATTTTTCTAATGGCTCCTATTCATCATCATTTTGAAAAATTGGGATGGGCAGAGTCTACTGTCGTTATTCGTTTTTGGATTATTGCATCTATTCTTGCATTAGTTGGCCTTGCAACGTTGAAAATTCGCTAATGCTGATTTCATTAAAGTCTGTTGAATATACTCTTAAACAAGAATCGCAAAACAAAATTTTGTTACACGATATCAATTTTGATATTTCGCAGAATGGAGTCACAACAATAATTGGCCCGAACGGCGCAGGAAAAACCACTCTGGTGCGCTTAATTTTGGGACTTGTTGATCCAACATCAGGCGTTATAAGTCGAAAAAAGAATATACAAATGGGATATGTTCCACAAAAGCTTCATGCGAATCGGTTTATGCCAATGACAGTGCAGACATTTCTAAATTTATGTGGACAACAAAAAATTGAACACCCATTTGATATATCGCTTTTAATGAGTCGTTCAATTCATGCATTATCTGGCGGTGAATTACAAAAGGTTCTTTTCAATGCCGCTGTTTTGAAAAGACCAGATGTCCTAATTTTAGACGAGCCTACCCAAGGAATTGATGCCGATGGGCAGTCTGCATTTTACAGCAAGCTGATAGAACTGAAAAATGAATACAACATGGCCATTGTGCTTATCTCCCATGATCTGCACTTTGTGTTTGATTGCACAGATCACGTGATTTGTTTAAACCACCATGTTTGCTGCCAAGGAACACCTGAAAAAGTACGTCAGGTTCAAGAAGTGCAAAAACTATTCCCTGGTTTTGCTCCTTATCAACATCACCACGATCATCACCATCATGATTGATTCATTTGTAATTTTCATAATTGTTTCTGCACTTTTAGCCAGTTTAATTACTGCACCTTTGGGATGCATAGGTCTTTGGAATGGACTTGCTTTCTTTGGAGATACGTTGGCCCACGCATCACTACTGGGTGTGTGCTTCAGCATACTTTTACAAGTACCGTATGCTCTTGGTGCCATTTTAGTATGTTTATGCATTGCATATTTTGTTGCACATAAATCATCAAAACAAAGTGATGTGTCCTTGGCTGTTATTTCGTACAGCTGCCTTTCTTTCAGCATATTAATCATTTCACTGTTTCCAAGAGCAAACCTTGATCCAAATACATTGCTGTTTGGTGATTTACTTAGTACCAGTTTGTCTGATATTGTTCTTCTTGTTGCAGCACTCCTCGCTTTATGGGGTTTTGTGGCTAAATATTGGTCAGCAATTTTAATGACAAGTTTTGATGCTGATCTTGCAAAAGTTCAAGGATTTCCATCAAAAATAATACGTCTAATGGTGCTTATTTCGTATGCAATAATTATGGGAATTGTCATGAAAATGTTAGGGGCATTATTTGCGCCAGCACTTACGATTATCCCAGCAGCTGCTGCTAGATATCGATCAAAAACGCCATCTGAAATGATTGCATCAGCCATATTGATTAGCTGCTTTTCAAGTTTAATTGGTATTGGCGCAAGTCTCTATTTTGATTTGCCTACAGGACCCGCAATTGTTTGTGTATCTGCAATTACAATGGCGCTTATAAAAATAAGCGCCAAGTAAGTATAGTTTTTTCTAGATCCACATTCTTCTTAGATCTTCTGACATTCCTGCAAAACGATCTTTAGGAGCTTCTTTATTATCTTTCTTAAATTGCTCAATAGCAGGCATAATATCCTTTAAAGTTGCAATTAATGATGTCTCACCATCTACTGCTATTAGCTCCATTGCTTGTCCGTAAAAAGGTTGTAATGCCATGTTTAGAATTGTGTATAAGCTTCTTACTCCAAGATTTATTTCTATGCTTGTGGACGCTAGACGTCGTAAGGCTGACGCTTCAACAGTAAGATTTACTCCATAAAAACGCTTAAATTCATTTTGTATTTTCCTTAAGGGAGATCCATCACGCTCAATGACGTCCATGATTGTCGTAATTGTGTGACCTTTAAAGGCAATAACTGAAGGAAAACGGCCAACGAATTCAGGTTCAAATCCTGCGCTAATAATATCTTTTTGGGTTCTAGCCGTTGATGTCCGCTCCCCTTCTGCATCATGTCGCCCCCTCAAACCAGAAAAAGCTCCGGTTCCAATAAACCACCAATTTGTAAGATCAAATCGTTTTCCTTTTAATGAAATAGAATTACCGTCTAAAGGCGATAACAGAACACGTTGAACTGCTCTACCAAAATTTCGTGCTTCATCATCTCCTCGTGCTGCAAGCTTATCAATTTCATCGATTGCAATAATCGCCGATTTTGGATTTCCGTTTTCTTCACAAAAACTAGAAACACATTCGCTGAAATTTTGCCCTTTAAAGCCTTCATCAGTTAGGCTTCGTGCATTAATATTCAGGACAGGCACACCTAAAAATAACCCCAACTGCTTAAGACTTTCACTTTTTCCACATCCTGTTGGGCCTATTAATATACAATGTGATGGATTGCTAGCAGGCATGCTGCGTCTATCAATCAATAATTTATTACACAAAAAGCGATGCGCTAAAAAACTAAGTGCTTCAAGGGCATCATCTTGTCCCGCAATAAAATTCATCATATGTGCCTTAATAGCCTGTGCTGGAATAGCTTCTTTACCAACAAGTGAATCTCCTCCCTCCATTACTTTGGAAAGTATAGGGGGTTTTGCTGCAACACGTTTTCGTGTTTCACTACTTAGTGCAGGTCTTTCTCTCGTTGCGGGATTTTGAATTACAATAATTTGCATAGGAGGACAAGGCATGGAAGTAAAAGCCGACGGAGCAGTAGAGTCATCTGTTAAACTACTGAATGCTCTGCTAACCATCGCAATTCTACGTTTTGCTAAAGGTTCTCCTAGAATTTTTTCTCTTATGCTTGCTAATGTTGAGATCTCTGCATTATCAGATAATGATTGCTGATATGCAGAAATAGCATTTTTCCATGGCTCAATCTTTCCCTTGGACACACTCAAAAAATTTAACGTTCTCATTAATTTTCCAAAAGGGTCATCTGTTGCTGATGCAATGATGCCATTTCTTGGGGCAGCAGTAGATGAGTCATCTGGTGGCATTATATCATTATCCATTGAAATAACTCTTGATGATGCTAACAGCGTGTAGATAAAAATTATTTTAAGATTTTGGCTAATCATGTGGCCTCCTCAAATAAAGGGGCTCTAACGACACTTTTGAAGATGACAACTTAGCAATATTTGATAGTCAATTTACTTCCTTTGCTAAGAACTCTCTAAAAGAGAAGTTTCAAAGTCACTTTATTTTAAAATGTTTTTTACATCTTTATTTTGATGTAAAAAACTTTAATACTGTATTAATTTTATAAAATATATGAAAATAAAGTAATATTATTCAAGATTAGTGATTTAATTATTCTTCAGCTTTGATGGAAAAAATAATAAATCTTTTCTGCCACTAAACGATTGATGCCTGACACGGTCATCAAGTCGTCTATATTTGCGCGCCCTACGCCTGCAGCCGATCCAAAATGTTGTAGCAGCATTTTTTTGCGTTTAGCGCCAATGCCAGGAATATCATCAAGCTGAGACTTCACAAGAATTTTTTGTCTTCCAGCACGATGAGTGCCTATGGCAAATCGGTGAGCTTCATCGCGAATAACTTGAAGAAAATATAACAAAGGGCTGTCTTTAGGCAATTTACGTGGTCGCTGGTTAGGAAAATAAAATGTTTCATCACCAGCATTACGAGCTGCTCCTTTAGCAATCCCTGCAACTGGCAATTCAATGTTATGTTCTTCAAGAATTGCAGCCACTGCATTGACCTGTGCTTGTCCACCATCAATAAGCAATACATCTGGCAGTGGCCATTCGTCTTTATGGCTTAGCCGTCGACTCATCACTTCACGCATCATCGCAATATCATCACCACCAAAATCTTTCTTCATTTCTCGAATTGAAAATTTGCGATAACGAGATTTATCAAAGCCTTTTCGAGTTGCGCAAATTAATACTCCATAAGCAGAAGATCCTTGCAAATGACTGTTGTCATAAACCTCAACGGAATCAATGCTTGGAATGTTTAGAAATTCTTGAAAAAACCCGAATTGCTTCTGGTGAGTTAGCTCGCTGTTGTAAAGCCTTTCGAGGTGTTCTTTTGCATTCTTAAGTGCATGCTCGACCAAGTCTAGTTTCACTCCATTTTGAGGGCACTCTATCGTTACTTTTATCTCATATTGCTGATACAAGCTCATGCTGAGCACTTCAACATCTTCTGGAAGAAGGTTGCAAAGAATCATCACAGGCGGCTCGTGTTCAACGTAAAACTGACTAAGAAAAGCAATCATTTGCTCTTCTTGAGTTGCTCCTTCTGTATGCGCCATTTCAAAAGTTTCTGTGCCATAATTACGGCCGTGACGAAAAAAGAAACCTTGCACAACTGTGCGTCCACTCAGCTGTGCCAGGGCAAACACATCTGCATGGTCAACACCTGCCACATTAATCCGTTGACGCGCCTGAATTTGTGTAAGTAAACGAATGCTGTCGCGATACTGAGCGGCTCTTTCAAAATCCAATATTTCTGAAGCCTCATGCATTTTTTCAGCTAACTGCCGTTGAACTGTATCACTTTTTCCTGTTAAAAATGCCTTAGCAGACTGCACTGATTCCTTATACTCGCCAACAGATATTTTTCCAACGCACGGAGCTGTACATCTCTTAATGTGATACTGTAAACACGGGCGATTTCGGTTTTCAAAATAGCTATCCGAACAGTTTCTCATTTGAAATAATCTCTGCATTGTTAGGATAGTTTCTTCAACTGCAGCCGCATTCGCAAACGGACCAAAATACGTGCCTTTTTCCGTTTTGGGACCTCGATGTTTAAGGACTCGAGGATAATCGTGTGCCGTTAACAAAACATAAGGAAAAGACTTATCATCTTTTAGTAAAACATTATACCTAGGCTGCAACTTTTTAATCAGGTTGCTCTCTAAAAGTAACGCTTCTACTTCTGTTGAGGTCGTAACAATTTCTATTGCCCGAAGCTCACTAACCATACGCTTAAGACGATTAGGAAGCCTGTCCACATGAGAATAAGAAACCACCCGCTTTTTCAAGTCTTTGGCCTTACCAATGTATAGAACTTTCAAAGAAGCACTGAGCATCCGATAAACCCCGGGTTTATTGGGCAGTGTTTTTACCACATCTTTAATGATATTTACCCCGACTTCCAAAGAAGTTAGAGTATCCACTGGTAGTTTTTCTTCGGTATTGGACTGCATAGCGATTTCAATAAAAAATATTAAAAATTTCTTTTAAACAACAATAATATTGACGAAATCCTTTACTTATGCTACCCGTGAATCCTACAACATGCAATAGAAACTATACTTAAAAGCCCAATGGCAATTGATTCTCAACCAAACCACATTCCTGTACTTTGCAAGGAAATGATTGAAACCTTAAACCCATCCCCTGGAAAAATCTATGTGGATGGTACTTTCGGTGGCGGAGGATACACACGTGCTATTTTAAACAAAGGTGCTACAAAGGTTATTGCATTCGATCGAGATAGTGATGCTATAGAACGTGCGCAATTTTTCAGCCAAGAATTTGGTGATCGTTTTGAGATTATTCATAGCTGTTTCAGTGAAATGGACAAATACTTAAGTCCAGAATCAATGGATGGCATTGTTTTTGACTTTGGTATCTCAAGCTATCAGGTTGATGAAGCTCATCGAGGATTTTCTTTCCGTCAAAATGGCCCCCTTGATATGCGCATGGGGGTGGGCTCTACATACACCGCCGCAGAGGTTGTTAATACATTCAAAGAAAAAGATATTGCCGAAATTTTATATGTATATGGGGAAGAACCCAGATCTAGACAAATTGCAAAAGCAATTATTGCAGCCAGAATAACGAAGCCATTCGAAACAACACAAGACCTAGCCTTATTGATCAGAAAAATCGTTCCAGGTCAAGATGGTTTTGACCCCGCAACCCTTACGTTTCAAGGCTTGCGTATTTTTGTGAATAATGAGTTAATAGAAATAGAACGTGCTTTAAAACTGAGCAATCAGCTTTTACCGATTGGGGGTCGGCTTATCACAGTTGCATTTCACTCATTAGAAGATCGTTTAGTTAAAAACCACAGCAAGATGGCATTTAACCATCAAGAATTACTATGCTCATATTCTTCTATTAATCGCAAGGTTATCTCGCCTTCTTTGGGTGAAGTTCGATCAAATCCTCGTTGCCGTTCAGCTAAACTACGCGGATTCATAAAAGAGGTTAAATTTTAATGAGAAGGTCTCAGTTTTTTTTAGCTCTTATGGCGTTTTGTGTCGGCCTTGGACTATTCCGGGTGAAGTACCAGGTTATGGCCCTAGAAAAAAGCCATAAGCAGGTTGTCAAAAGTATTTCCGAAACTAAAGAATCTATTCATGTTTTAAAGGCTGAATTAACCCACCTTAATGACCCAGCACGCTTGCAAAAGCTTGCTATAACTCACCTTAACTTTAGTGCTCTGAAACCAAATCAAATTGTTACCATTGGCGAATTGCCTAGGCAAACGAAAGAAGTAAAGGTATCACAAGACCCTATTGAAGCGTTAATGGATGCCGTCAATGCTGTAACACCTCAACAAGAAACTACTTCAATAAAAGCTTCATCACAAGAGGTTCATC
>CAMDPB010000020.1 GCA_945903885.1 Candidatus Finniella inopinata | reverse complement strand
AGCGCCCTTTCAGAAGCCCTTTTTTCTTTTGTGGTGATTCTTTTCGTCTAATGACCATTAACGCTTAATCCCACGCCTTGCTGGTTCTTGATTGTTCATATCATGCAGAACGGTTTCGCCTGCAATCATTCGCTGGCCTTCAACCACTAATGGTTCAGCCCCTTCTGGTAAATAAACATCCATACGACTTCCAAAACGAATCAAACCAAATACCTGACCTGTTTCAACTGTTTCTTGAGGCGCTATATCGCAACGAATGCGACGAGCAATTAAACCAGCAATCTGGGCAAATGCGACGCGTTCACCGTTTATGGTGTCAACAATCACTGTGTTGCGCTCGTTCTTTTCACTAGCTTTATCGAACGATGCATTTAAAAACTGACCTTCGTGATAAATAACATTGTGCACAGTACCCGCCACCGGAACACGGTTCACGTGAACATCAAACACATTAAGGAATATACTTACCCGTGTGCGTGGTGCATCGCCCAGTTCAAATTCTGCAGGCGGAACCGCAGTCACAATCAGACAAACAATACCATCAGCCGGACTAACAATAAGCCCTTCGCGCAATGGAACTGTACGTGTTGGGTTTCTAAAAAAGTACATGCACCATACGGTAAGCACAGCACCAACCCAACCCAAATTTGGATTAATCATCGCCAATATAAAGGCCACAGCTGCAAAAATTGAGATGAATTTCCATCCATCACTATGAATTATTGATAAAAGATTCGGCATATTTAAAAACTATTGACTACATTTTCCTGACCACTACAGTGCCCTGGTCGCGGTTAATATTCAAGAGGGGGAAAGTGAAATGTCAGTATTTGCCAGCACAACCACTTTTGTGAAATAATCTGGCATTGAAAAAAGCTATGCATATAATGAATCAACAAAAAACCCGCACCATTTATGGACGTCGCCAGTCTCGCCCACTAAAAGACAATCAAAAGAATTTGTTCGAAACGCTTTTCAAAGCAATTGAAATTGATCCATTAAACTTGCCAGAATTCCCCAATGAAGTGATTTTTGAAATTGGCTTTGGGGGCGGCGAAAATATTGCTCACCAAGCGCAAAAATACCCGAATGCTTTATGCATAGGCTGCGAACCTTTTGTGAATGGCATTGCTTCATTATTACAAACAATAGAAGAACAAAAGATTCAGAACATTCGTATTTTTGCCGATGATGCCAACATATTGTTAAAGGCCCTGCCCGCCCACGTTATCACGAAAGGGTTTATATTATTCCCGGACCCCTGGCCAAAAAAGCGCCACCATAAACGGCGCGTGGTATGCCTTGAAAACTTATTGCAGCTACATAAAAAAATGGCCCGAAACGCTGAGCTTGTTATAGCGACTGATCACCCAACTTATTTGGAATGGATAGTAGATATTACGGCCCAAGCTACTTTCAAGAATCATTTTCAAGCCATCAACACCCTTGAATGCCCCCGACCAAGCGAGGATGACATTCCCGTAACAAGGTATGAAAAAAAGGCGCTCGAGAATCGTCCCGGCGCCTTTTTGATATTCAAAGCTATTTAAGCAGCTGGTGCAGCAGCACTTGGCGCTTGAGGAACTTCTTCTTTAAGGCTAAGGGCGCCACCATTCATATCAAACGCTTTAACGCCTGAATCAACGCGTAGCTTATCTAGCACTTCAACAATCTTTTCTTGCTCAACCATTTTTTGAAGTTCAGCTTTTACTTCTTCGTATTTTGGCGCTTCAATTGGACGCTTGTCTTCCACACGCACAACACTCCAACCAAGTTTGCCTAAGCTTATTGGATTAGGAACTAAGGTTGCCTTTGCAGCAGAAAATACAACATTACCAAAATCAGCAGGAAGCTCATCACGCTTCACATAACCAATCTCACCTTTTTTCTCTTTCGTTTTGTCATCAATCGACTTAGTTTTCACTAACTCATCAAACGACTTTCCAGACTTAATTTCTTTAATGACTTCTTCTGCTTCTTCTTTTGTTTTAACCATTACATGACGCAGACGCACTTCCATTTGGTTTTTTGGAAGTAGCTTTATTAGCTCTTGGTACTTTGTTTTAAGCATAGAGTCATTCACAAGCTCAACAACTTTTTTATCTAAGAAAGCTTTATGCAATGTTGCTGAACGAACATCTTCTAGCTTTTTAACTGTCGCTTTTTCTTTTTCAAGACCAGAAGCTTTCGCCGCATCTAAAATAAGCTTCATGTCAACAAGACGAAGTGCTAATGGTTCAAAAATCTCACCAAATGGAGCTGCTTTAAGTTGAGGTGGTAATGTTTTTACTGCTTCTTTAACATCTTTCAACGTGATAGTGTGACCATCTTTAAATTTAGCAACAACCATTGTTTCATCAAGTTTTGACATATCAACTTCTGGCTTCTTCACGCCTTTTTCAGCGTCTTCTTTCATTTGCTCTGGTGTTTTTTCAACAACTGGCTTGCCGTCAAGACCTGTAACTTCCACACCAGACTGTTTTTTAATTTTGTCAATTACCTGAACTGCATACTTAGACATTAATGCTTTTGAAAGTTCTGTTTTTACCTGCTCAAATTTTGGTGCTTCTACTGGACGCTTTTCACCAACAAGGACAACACTGAAACCATTTGGCCCCATATCAATTGCTTGAGGTAAAATAGCTCCCGGTTTAGATTCAAAAACAACCTTTGAAAATGCTTCTGGCAAATCAGCTTTACGCACATAACCTAAACTACCACCGTTAGCTTTCGTTTGTGGATCAATTGACTTCTGTTTTGCTGTTTCATCGAATTTTGAAGGATCTTTTTCTAACTCTTTAACCAATGCTTCAGCTTCTTCTTTGCTTTTCACAAGAATATGCTTTAGTTGCACTTCCATTTCATCTTTCGGAAGTTTAGCCTTCAGTTCTTCAAAATTCTTTTTTAGCTCATCTTCTGTAAGCAACTTTGCTACTTCACCCTCTACAAACAATTTCTGCAACATTGTATCTGCATTTTTATTCATATGATCACTAACTTCAGGGTCTTTATCTAAACCTAAACTTGCAGCAGATTTATTCAAAATATGTGTATCAATCAAGCGACGTAACAAAGCAGCATAAAGTTTTGAAAACGGGCGGTCTTTGACTTCAGAAGGTAAAAGATTCAGCTGCTCGTAAACTTGCGCCATTGTCATTTTTGTGCCGTCTGGAAATTCTGCAACAACTTTTGCTTGCTCGCCTTGAGGAACATCTTCAACTTTTATAGCATCTGCTGGAGCTGCTTCGCCTTTTTGAAGCTCTTCTTTTGCAGGCTCATTTGCTTTTTCATCTTTTTTCTCGCAAGCGGTAGATAATGCCAACAACAAAGCCAGACTTAATTGACCAATCACTTTTTTCATGTAGAGTACCCTTTTTACGTTTAAGTAACTAAATTGTGATCATACTATAGCATATCAGTATGCAATGAGTAGCCATTTTTGCATAATCTAAGTATACTGGGTGAAATTGTTATAAATCTAACACATTAAGGGTTTTATGTTTTCTAGTTTGATGCGTCGCTTTTTTGGTTCTGCAAATGATCGTTTAGTTAAGCAACTTACAAAAGTGGTTACAAAAATAAATGCACTAGAAAGTCATTATAAAACCCTCACTGATGATCAACTTCGCGAAAACACCCTGCGTTTTAAAGAACGTATTGCAAACGGTGAAACGCTTGATGACCTTTTGCCAGAAGCATTTGCCAATGTTCGTGAAGCATCAAAACGCGTTTTAGGAATGCGCCCATTTGATGTGCAGCTTATTGGCGGTATGGTTTTGCATAAGGGCATGCTTGCTGAAATGAAAACAGGTGAAGGTAAAACTCTGGTTGCAACCTTACCAATGTATTTAAATGCCCTATCAGGTAAGGGTGCTCACCTTGTTACCATCAACGATTATCTTGTTAAGCGTGATGTTGAATGGATGGGGGGAATTTACCGTTTCTTAGGCTTAACTGCTGCTGGTATTTACCATGAACTTAACGATGATCAACGCCGCGCTGCTTATGCTTGCGATATTACCTATGGTACAAACCATGAATTTGGCTTTGATTATTTGAGTGACAACATGAAATTCCGCAAATCAGACTTAGTAATGCGCGATTTTAATTACGTCATTGTCGACGAAGTTGACAGTATCCTTATTGATGAAGCAAGAACTCCCCTTATTATTTCAGGATCAGCTGAAGATTCTTCTGAACTATATGCAAAAATTAACGATGTAATTCATGTTCTAGATGAAGCTGATTACGAAAAAGACGAAAAACAACACAGCGTAATGATGACAGAATCAGGCATCGAAAAAATTGAAAAAGCCCTTCGAGAAAAAGGCATCATTAAAGATTACGGTTTATATGATGTGCAAAGCATTTCAGTTATTCACCACGTGCAAGCTGCCCTAAAAGCACATAAATTATACACCCGTGACATTGAATACATCGTTCGTAATGGTGAAGTTATTATCATTGATGAGTTCACTGGTCGTATGATGGAAGGTCGCCGCTATTCAGACGGCTTACACCAAGCAATTGAAGCCAAAGAAAAGGTTCAAATTGCTGAAGAAAATCAAACTTTAGCATCAATTACCT
This sequence comes from Candidatus Finniella inopinata, assembly GCA_945903885.1. Taxonomy (GTDB): domain Bacteria; phylum Pseudomonadota; class Alphaproteobacteria; order Paracaedibacterales; family CAITNM01; genus CAITNM01. The sequence goes on along the minus strand of CAMDPB010000020.1, from coordinate 5,097 downwards.
ATCAGAATTTCTTCCGTCTTTACCCTAAATTAGGTGGCATGGCGGGCACAGCAATGACCGAAGCTCCTGAATTTGAAGAAATTTACAAACTACAAGTTGTTGAAATTCCAACGAACCGTAAGGTTACACGTGTTGATGCAGACGATGAGATTTATCTAACTGCCCCAGAAAAATACAAGGCAGTAGCTAAATTAGTTCGTGAATGCCAAGAACGCGGACAACCAGTACTTATTGGAACAACCAGCATTGAAAAATCAGAATTACTCTCAACCATTTTGACAGTTGAAGGTGTTAAACACCAAGTATTAAACGCTAGGCATCATGAACGTGAAGCAAGCATTATTGCGGAAGCTGGTCAAAGTCGTGCAATCACTGTTGCCACAAACATGGCAGGACGCGGTACGGACATTAAACTTGGCGGAAACTGGGAAATGCGCGTTAAGCTAGAGCTGGATGAATTACCAGAAGGCCCAGCCCGTGATGCTGCTATTCAACGTATCAGGGATGAAGTAACAGAGGATGAAGCAAAAGTCATTGCAGCAGGTGGATTGTACATTATTGGAACCGAACGTCACGAAAGCCGACGTATTGATAACCAGTTACGCGGTCGTGCCGGACGCCAGGGAGACCCCGGTGCTTCCAAGTTTTTCATTTCTCTTGATGATGACCTAATGCGCATATTCGCAGCAACCGATAAGCTACGCGACTACCTACGCAAAATGGGCGCTCAAGAAGATGAAGCAATTTCTCACCGTTATATTAGCAAGTCATTAGAAAAAGCTCAGCAACGCGTTGAAGCAAGAAACTTTGATATCAGAAAACACCTTCTGCGATATGACGACGTCATGAACGACCAACGCAAAATTGTATATGGTCAACGTCGCGAACTAATGGACAACGAAAGCATTAAAGAAATGGTCGAAGAAATTCGCACCTGCGTGGCAGAAGAACTGGTTCTAGGACACTTGCCTTCCGACACCGTTGCTAACAATTGGGATTTTGATGCCTTAGAACAAGAATGCCAAACTGTGTTTGATACGCGGTTAGATATTCATGAACTCAAAGGGATGTCTAATGTTTCCACTGCATTTTTAACCCAAAAAGTTATTGATTTAGCTACTGAACGCGCGCAAAAACTAGAAGCAACTCTTGGTGACATGGCAGTGCGTCATGCTGAAAAAAGCATATTATTACGCATTCTTGATCAGCATTGGAAAGACCACTTGCTTTGCCTTGACCATATTCGTCATGGCATTAATCTGCGTGCTTATGCACAAGGGAATCCTTTGAACGAGTATAAGAGAGAAGCATTCAACCAATTTCAATTAATGATGAGCCGCCTAAAGGTTGATTTTTTAAGCACTCTACATCACTTTAAAACTTCAGCTCCTGTTGATGTTGCGTTAGAGGAAATGCTTGGCCAAGTAGACTTTTCAAAACTTCACGTGAATTATTCAGAAGACGGATCTGAAGATGAAGCAGCACAAGAGCCCATAGCTCCCAGCTTCATAGCGCCTAGCGCTCCTGTAGCATCCGAGCAAGAGAGAATTTCTCGGAACACCCCCTGTCCTTGTAATTCAGGTAAAAAATTTAAACATTGCCATGGTGCGTTAGGTTAAGGATGAACAGGTTAATATTTATTACTAAATGATATTAGAAGTTAACTTCATATTCACGAATACAGAATAGGATAATTCTAACGGCCTCTCACTGTTAGAAAATGTTTAGAAAACTCATATTCACTGCAATAGTTTGCTGTTCATTGCAGTTACTGTGTGCTGCCACGCACGCTGACTTAACGCTGACAGAATCTAGAGCTCTCCCGATGCCAACAACCTGGATTGGACGTCATGACGTCTTTAATGTGGATTCTGACTTCCAAGCCCTGTTGTTTAAATCTAAAGTATCAGGGGTCTTACCTATCATAAATAACACCGCTGAGCCTATCTCCATTCATATTTCTGCCAGACAGTGCATTGAAATAACATCGGAACTAGAACTTGTAGAATTAGATTTAACTATTGCTGCTGGAGAAATGACGAATACGCCTAATTTTTTTTCGTATGAAGAACTGAAATTAAGCACTGAATCAACTGGGTTTTTAAACTTTTACTCAACAAACAGAAGGTTTGAGTGCTCCATCGAACCAGAACCAATGCTTCTTTTTCCAAGGCCTTTGAATCCCTTTTCATTTATTCCAGATCAAACATCAAATATTTCAGGTTTTGCTGAAAAAAGACAGGAAGAAATTCAAAAATATAGGGGACATGTCAATTTTTTAAAAAATTATGTATGCAAACAAGAAGCAATAATACCCGCTGATTTATATCTCCAACGCCAGCGTTTATATGAAAGATTCAAACTAGAATCAATCATGGGAAGTTCACTGCCTGCTATACCACGCATTCCTCTTAACCTTTTTAGTATTTGGTTGACTAATCCTATGGATCCAAAGGAACCTGATCCACAAATGATTGAAATAGCCAAAACAAGCGCTAAAAATAACCGTCGCTCGGATGGATGGAATTACTACTTTCTTGTACAAGATCCTGCTTTACTTCCAAAAACGATCGAAACATTAGAGGGTACGGACATTCAAGTTGTGAAGTTTTCAGATCTGCTAGGTACTTTAGAAGCAGAAAGTGAATTTACTGAGTGTCTTGCTGAATGCAAATTTGGTAAGGCTAGCGATATACTTCGGGCTGAAGCTCTTATGAAAATGGGAGGAGGATATCTAGATATTGACTTGCAGGTTTTTCACTCACTAAAACCATATTTTTATGCATATCATTCTCTTTTCGGGGTTGAACCTATGTCTGAATTTATTGGGAATGCTTTTATGGCGTCTTCTCCCAACCACCCAATCATGAGAGAAATAATTCGTCTGATCAAAAGAAATTTTGTCACTAAAAAATCAGGAAAAAAAAAATTTTACACCGAAATATCTTCTTATGAGGAGCTAAACACAATCCTTCAAACAGGTCCTTGCGTGACAACAGTTGCCTTCCACAATGCTGCGGATCGTGACGAAAATATAGATATAGCCATGCCACCTGAAGCTCTTTATCCCGGAGTAAGCCTAAGAAGACCTGAATACACACTTCCTACTCTATCTGATAGACTCAACCTTACATCCGCAACACTACATTTATGGACAAAATCTTGGCTACAGAAGAAGCTATAATTGACAACCTTCGACGATTTCTAGGTGCCTGACCGAGCATTACAATATATTTATCGTTATTAATGTAAAGCTTAAGCGTTTGTTCGGCATTTATTGCAATTAATATCCATAATCTATACTATGTGCAGAATACAAGGCATTATCTTGTTGGGAAGTAGCATGGCTAGAAGAGAAGAAAAATTAATCGCCCAGCACAAACGGGCGCGATACGATTATGAAATTTTAGAAACACTGGAAGCTGGCATTATGCTGCTTGGCAGTGAAGTGAAATCTATGCGTATTGGTAAAGCCAGCATTAATGAAGCTTATGCCGGCGAAATGGCTGACGATCCTTCGGCCATTTATCTATTTAACGCAGATATTGCGGAATATACTTTCGCTAATCGTTTTGGTCACGAAGCAAAGCGCCCTAGAAAACTTCTTTTAAAAACACGCGAAGTCAAAAAGCTAGTCGGTAACATTCGCAAGAAAGGCTACACCATTGTACCATTACGCTTGTACTTTAATGAATTCGGTAAAGTAAAACTGCAAATTGCTATGGCCAAGGGTAAAAATACTGTTGATAAGCGCGAGACGATTAAAGAACGTGATTGGAACAGGGATAAATCCAGAATTCTTCGAGATAATAATCGTTAGCTCTCTAAGCTAACACAATCAAGTTAGTGCTGGGGCGGTAGATTTTATTGCTAAGTTCCAGTTCGCTTAAGGTTATCAATACTTGCTCTGTGGAATAATGGCTTAGGTTTTTCAACAATTCATCAACCTTAACTGGTGTATGGTTAACATAGTTTAAAATTTCTTGAGATAGCTTATCGGTATTTTGAATTTTAGCCATTGGAGCCTGTTCTACATGCTGAACCGGCGGCTTATTAGGCAACACAATCTGGTCTAAAACGTCTTGGGCACTTTCCAGCAAAAAAGCACCATCTTTAATCAGCATATTTGAACCCTTAGTACGTGGGTCATAAGGGTGACCAGGGCACGAAAAAATAGACACCCCAATATCAAGTCCATATTTTGCTGTAAGTAGTGAACCTGATTTTAAAGCGGCTTCAATAATGCAAATACCTGAACTCAAACCTGCAATAATTCTATTCCTTCTGGGAAAAAGCTCGGCTGTGGGTTCTACCCCTGGTGACATTTCCGATACAACCAAGTGATTTTGTAACAGCTCTTCGTATAATTGCGCATTTTCCTGAGGGTAAAGCTTATCAATGCCTCCTGCCAAAACGGCAATAGTTCGGTAGTTTAAAGCCCCATGATGAGCTGCTTTATCAATACCACGTGCAAGTCCCGAGACAATTGTTAACCCTGCACTACTTAAGGTTTGGCTAATATCTTTAGCAAATTTTATTCCATGAAATGAGGCATTACGCCCACCGACAACTGCAATTTGAAGATCGTGCAAGAACTCAATGCGGCCTTTTGCCCAAATTAATGGGGGAACATCATGCAGCCGCTTTAATTGTTTGGGATATTCAGCTTGCCAAAATCCGATGCACACAATTCCTTGTTGGCTAAAATATTGAATTTCTTGGGCTGCTATATCAATATTTTCAAGGTTATAGCGTGATTCAAAAATTTTGAACACCTGTTCTATATCTTTTATTTTATTAAACTCTTTCCAAAAGCTCATAGGCCCAACGCCATGAGTTTTAAGGATTTGATAAACAATCGCTTGTTTTTGTAGTTGCGTGATTGCCAAAGTAAGAAAAACTAGCCTACGATTATACAAGTTAGTTTACTTTCTTTTTCTTAATGAAGTTATAACTTATGATTCGTCGACTAATTTTTATGCGCCATGCTGAAGCACAAATGCCTCAATATGGCAAAACCGATAAAGACCGTGCCATTACCATGGAAGGCATGCATCAGCTAGATGTTCTACGATTGAAGCTGCAAGGGAAACTTGC
>CAMDPB010000019.1 GCA_945903885.1 Candidatus Finniella inopinata | reverse complement strand
CTAACGCTCTGTCTGTGTCTCCACCACACAAGCGATAGCAAAAAGCGTTATGATTCCGTTGAATATAGTAATATCGTGGACCAAAATAGCGCAGATAATATTATTAATCTGCCAATTTTACGTCCAAAGATATTTTTAAATCCTGAAGTGGTTCCCAATGAATGCAGTGGTTTCCCCTTGTTGAAACTGACTTTTGATGGAAAACAATTTTCCATGAACCCCTTTCTTTCAGCATCTTTGTCAATTTCATCTGGGCACGCAATTAGAAAGCGTCTAGCTGAAATAGTTTTAAACATACGGCAAAAAGCAGCGTACTTAATTAATAAATCGCAACAAACAACCTCTGCGCCAATACTTCGGGAAGCACAAGCAACACTTAAGCCACTAATAGCAAGTCTTTGTATTCTTGAACCACTAATAGGTCTAGAGAGACTGCATCCCGAAAGACTGTTTGATCATTTACTTAATATTGCAGGCAATCTGCTACCTCTTCAAACAACCCAAATTCCCGGGATACTTCCCACCTATGATCCCTTTGATCCTGGAAGCAGTATCGAATATTTCTTAAATATCTTTGAAAAAACAATTTCTTCAGTACAGCAGCGTTACTTAAGTATTCCATTTCATCAACAGGACAGACTGTTTTATCTGCATTTGCAGCCTGCTTATATGAATGATGATCTCTATCTAGGATTCCGCTGTCCTCCTGGCATGAGTGAAAACCAAATCTACGATTGGGTCCAAGAAGCCATCATCACCTCAGATGAAAAAATTGACGTTGTCACCACACGACGAATCTCGGGGGCCTTAAGAAGCTCAGTTAAGGATGATGAACTAGATGACCTTATTCCTAATCCTGGCACCCTAATTTTTGTCATTAAAAAAGATGATGAATTCGTTAGATCACGAAAAAACCTAAACATCTTCAATCCTGGAGACTCATCTGAAAAACGCCCTCTCGATATTACTCTTTTTGTTCGTCAGAATGATTCTCCATGAAAACAGCAAGCCTTTCTCATCACGGTATTATAAGCGAAGAATTTGATGTTTTTTACTATGAGCTTTTGCGTATTAAAGAAGTGGCTTTAAGAAGTAGTTCTGTCTCTTTAACAGCGGTAGATGAACAAACTGAAGATTCTAGAACAATAACAGTTTCTGGTCCGGTACTCGCTCTGCAAGAACGGTTTACTGCATTTTTTGATCAGCAACGGGAAAGGTTTCACAGAATCGCCGTTGGACCAAGTTCGCTTTTTATTCAGGAAGCGCAATACATTCTTGTTGCTATGTCTGATGAAGTTATGATCAATCAATCCTGGCATGGGGCAGACTATTGGCGTCAGAATTGTCTTGAAACCAAAATTTTTCAAACACAAGTTGCAGGAGAGCGGATTTTTTCACAAATAGAGAGTCTTTTAAGGACAAATGATCCCTTGCAGCGTGAGCTTGCAAGGCTTTACCTTTTATGTCTTTCGCTGGGCTTTCAAGGACGCTTTCGTTCCCAAGGAAACTCACAAATTTTATCTTATAAGCAGCAACTTTTTAGCTTTATCTACCATCGTTCCGCAACACTTGTGCAGGGCGAGCGTGCTTACATGCTAGAAGATTCTTTAAGTTTTGTTTTCACCGAAGCTCCAACCAAGGGTCTTCCTGATTTAAGGGCTTGGTCACTAACAGCTCTTGTTGTGATTCTTATTTATTTATTTGTGAGTTATGGAATTTGGATGCTTATCTCTCAAGATCTTCATGAAGTATTAGAGAGCATTTTTCACCTTACAAAACAAGGTCCGGTCGTTTAAATGACTCCAACAGCTCCAAGTAAATTTACTGATTTCATTCAATTCATACAAAGCCAAGCAAATAGCTTGCCCAGCCTAATCCTGCTGCTCTTTGGCCTAGTAGTCATGCTAATATGCATTTTAATAATCAACATAAGCGTTAGCAAAAATAAAAAAATTAATCTTGAAGAGAAAAGATCAATTTTTAAGCGAAAATTTTCTCTTCCTCCGCTTGGTGGAGTGATCACCTCTTTTTTGGTTCAACAGGGTTGGATACAGGTTAATTCTGTTAGTCAGATTTTTTTAAAAGGCCTTGAGTTTTTAAAGAAAAATTTTGGAGAGCACGCCCTATATAAACTGCCTTGGTACATAGTTTTAGGCGCTAAAGATTCTGGAAAATCAACTCTTGTAAACCACACTCAATTACATGAGCCTCATAGTAGTCCAGATTTTAGTCTGCACGAGCCCAATCCATCTATTCGCTGGAAATTTTTCAGTCGTGGTGTGCTTATTGATGTAGCAGGTCGGCTATTTTTAAACAATCCAGAAACCGAAACTGATACCATTACCTGGCGCAACCTATTGATTCTCCTCGCACGATATAGAGCAACTAGACCTTTGAACGGTATTGTGTTGTGTATAAGCGCCAAAGATCTTTATGGAAAAGAGAAGTTATCTCCAGATGCGCTGCAGGTTCGTGCAAACTCCATGTTGCATACGCTTAGTAGAGCACAAACAAGTTTACGCATGAGATTACCCATTTATGTGGTTGTTACATATAGTGACGCTATTCCAGGATTTAAAAGCTTTGCTCAAGAACTACCAGCTCAAAACCAAGGAAACATACTGGGGTGGTCGAGTCCATATAATTTACAGTATATGTACTCACAAAACTGGATTGATGAGGCCTTTCAGTACCTTGATGAAAAAATTGATGGAGTACGTACAGAGCTTTTAAGTTCTGCAATAGATCCTAGCAATGCTGATGGATTATTTGTTTTTTCTAAAGAACTTTTAACAATAAATGAAAATCTTAGTGGGTACTTAAATCGTATTTTCCACGCTGGCGCAACCCATGAAGCCCCAATATTGCGAGGAATATACTTCACAGGAAATAGTGGGATCGATCAGTCCAGTTTACCATTTACAAACGAAAAACCATCTGAGCTATCATTAGAAGCACATTCTAACCCACCTTTGTCTCTGGTATTTTTGCGAGATTTATTTCAAAGCAAGATATTTTCTGAAATAGGAATTGCAAAACCACTATCTGGGAAAATCAATACGTTGAATCGTGGTGTTAGTCTTGTTCGTAACGCAACCATATGCTTTACCTTGCTTGGAACCTACGGATTATTTAACGCTTACGATACCTTTGGAGAAAAAAAGGAACGCATTCTACCAGTACTATCAAAAATGAGCAGTCTCTTAAGAGACATGCAGCATTTGAAAATTGATGAGCCAGGACATACAGCATCATTATTTGACACTTACGCACGTCAATTGCTTGAAATGATGCAAGAGCTTCAACAAACGGAGTTTATTTCTGTTGTTGTGCCTGCTTCTTGGTTTAGCCCACTGCATAAAGACCTTCACGCAGGCCTTCAGGTTGCTTATCAGGAAATAGTAATCCGTACTATTTATGTTGATTTGCTAATGAAAGCAAGAGGATTTCTGCAGTTAAGACCAACGATGGCTGATCGCTCAAACTCATTAGCAGCACTTCTCAATCCCTTGGCGTCTAGTGAATATCTTCTTTTAAAGAAGTATGTAGAAGGGCTATACGAGCTCAACGATATGCTATTTAAGTTTAACAACCTGAAAAGTGCTCCTGATGCACGTGATCTTGATAGTCTTATTATATACACCTTTAATTCTCATTTGCCCGAGACGTTTGTTGGGCAATACGCCAGTTTTAGGAAGCTTTTAAATGAGTCATCCTACCCCTTAATTGATCTTAAGCCTTATCAGCAAATGGCGCGGCAAACTTTATCAATTTTATATGAAAATTTTTTAAATGCTCTATTTTCTAAAAATGATTCGCTAACACTAGTATCACGTATCCAGACCTTAGTTGATCAAACACAAAGTCAAAATGAAAAACATCTTCCAGATCTTACTAGTCTTAGAAGTGCAGTCGGAGATTTAGCCATAACAGCACCCTCTTTAGGAGAGCTCGGCTCAACATGGATAGATGGAAAAAATTTCATGCCCGGAAAAGAATTTGATAAATTTCTTGACCAAATAGACATGTCACCTCTCTTTGGTCGTGATGTCACCCAGTACTTGGTTGATCAAACCGCCATTGGATTCAACCGTTTCAAAAATTTTTTAATGGTCATTAATGATTCCTTGGTAGACAAAGGCCTTAATCAAAAAGCACTCCCCCCATCTCACGGATTATTAACATTAGAAAAGTACTTAACTTCATTGTTTAAGCTTAGCTTTATGGGAGCGCCTTCTGGGAAACTTCTCACAACCAAAATTCCCGCGGGGAAACTTGTTTATTGGGACTCAAGTTTAGTACAAGCTGCATTTAATATGATGAAAGATTTTGACGCGTTCATTAGCAAAGATTTATTGGCATATCCAATGTCTGTTCAAGAAAATATAAAAATAGCAGCAAGAATAAATCTGCAAGAAGTCTTAATGGCAACACTAGGAAAGGCGCAAACTTTCATAGATGCCCCGAAAGATATAAAGCCAGGCACTGGGGCAGAGCGTATGCTGCGAGCACAAATAAATGACTTTAAAGCGGTTGCTGAGCCACTTGGAACACTATTGGAAATTTTGAAACAAGATGATGTCAGCAAAGCTTACATAGATCTTCGCAATCTGCTTTGCAGCCAGTCACAATGGCTTCTTACTAAAATTGATGCATACATTAAGCAACACCAACCCTACAAAATGAAGCATGATGACTTTGATTGGTGGGACGGAAAACCAGGAGCATCGACTGGGGCATTTGCAGTTCGAGATGCCAATGATTTAAAGCATTATGCAGCTATTCAACGGGAATTATTGACATCCACAATAAATGATTTTGCAAAGCCTATTGTAGAGCTTTTAAAAACCCCCGCCTTTGATGGCGCAGAAGACAGAGATGAGGCTTTAATTGAGAGGTGGATAAGGCTGACGGAACAGGTTGAGGCCTACAGCAAGAAACAACCGAGCAATTCTTTGGCGCAACTTGAAAATTTCATTCTTAAAAACCTTAATGAGGGTGACTATAAGGACATGCTTAAAGACCTTAAGCTAAAGGATTTAAGTGAAGTTTCTGGAGATTACTTACTTGAAATTCTTCGAGAAATTAAAGTGAAAATTTTATCACGTTCGGAAGTTTTACAACGCCAACAAGCCACAACAAATTACGAAAAATTAGTTGTGTTCTTTAATAAGAACCTGAAAGGAAAGTTTCCTTTTGTGGGTGCAAAACTTGAAAAAAATAAAGGAGAGGCAAATCCAGAGGACATTCGTGAGTTTTTTGACATGTTTAAAGAATGTGGGGATTCCTCAAAAGCAATACTAGATCAGCTGTACCAAACTGGTCCAGATATGAAAGATGCAGTTCAATTCTTATTATCAATGGAAGACGTTCGTCAGTTTCTTAATGCATACCTTAAAGATCCAAGCGCCGACAGACCAATCTTTAATATTAAGGTTGACTTTAGAACAGCACGCAACAAAGAGAGCGGCGGCAATATAATTGTTGATTGGTATATAAAAACTGATGAAATAACCACTATTGATAAACATGACAAAAAAACAGAGGGTACCTGGTCATTTGGAGGACCAATAACAGTTGGTTTCAGATGGCCAGAAACCGGAACCACACCCAAGCCAACTTCTGATTCTGGACAATCATCCCTAAAGGTTGAGGGCTCTACAGCTGAGTTTGTTTATGATAGTCAGTGGGCATTATTGTGGTTGATTCGTGATCACATTGCACCAAAGGGTTCCTTTTCTAAGGTCACAGATCCCAATCCATATGTTCTAAAGTTCAGCGTTCCGTTGACTGACCAGACATTCACGACTGTGTATAATTCCATAAGCCTAGTAGATCCTTCCAGCAAACCAAAGGGGCCCTCTAAGATAATTACCATGCCGACATTTCCAACATCAGCGCCCGATTTACCAGAAAAAACAAAGGAAATAAAAAACAAGCCTGTTTTAACTGATGGAACGATTGAAGCTGTAGATTTTGGTGTTTTTGTTTCTGAGAAAAAAGAGGATACAAAAGAAGACAAACCAAAAGAAAAAGCTGGTGATAAAGAACAAGAAAAAGACGATGGTTCAGAAGAAAAAAAGAAAGAAGAGTCAGGTGAATGATGGGCGACAACACAACGCCAACCCCAACTTTTTCTGAAAAACTCCTAACCCCGCTTAGTGCTAACAATGGTGTTGGAGAATGGTTACGTTACGATCCTGTCTATATAAAAATTCGCGATGCCCGACGAGAAGAAAATGACGGCATGCATCGAGAAAGTTGGGAGGGAGAGTTGAAACATGCCAATTGGCAAGAGGTTGAACGCCTGTCTCTTGATGCTCTGCAAACAAAATCAAAAGACTTGCAACTTTTAACCTGGCTTTTAGAAGCAAGGCTACATTTGCACGGGTTAGATAATTTTTCACAAGACACAACACTACTACTGACATTCATAAAGTCTTTTTGGGAAGACCTTCATCCACAAAAAACAGAGGATCCCGATCAAGAGTTTCGCACAAATATCTTTGAATCGTTTATAAGATCAGCTGCCGAAACAATACTTCTTGAGCCACTCAATGAACTCTCCCCAATTTTCAGTCAACCCCCCAATCTTGCAAAGTGTTATGAAGCCGATAATTTAGAAAAAAAAGCAAAAAGAGGGGGGGCAGCAGCTGACGCTTACCAAAAATCTTTAGCAAACGGCTTGATTACCATAGACAGAATTCGAAATGCTCTTTCTGAAGTAAACAAAGAAAAGGGAGGCAAAAAAGTTTCTTTACTAGAAACATGCATACAAAATTTAAAAAGCATTGATGTTTTTGTTAATGAAGAAATTGGAAACGAGGGTCCTCGTTTTGATGGGCTAATTAATCATTTGGAGGAACTTAAGGGATTATATAGTTTATGCAAAAAAGTTCCCGTTGAAAAAATTAACAGTGAAACAATATCCAGCACAAACCCAGCATTATCAGACGAAGAAAAAACCAAACTGCCAAGGGAAGATGATCAAAAAAAACAAACAATAGATGACAGAGCTGGCGTTTATCAAGCTATTCGCCAGTTAGGTGAATTTCTTCTTACACTAGAACCTCACAGCCCTGCTCCTGCGCTTTTAAAGCTTATAGGTGGATGGGAGAATAAAACCCTATCTCAAATATTGGCAGAGTTAAGGGAAACCCGACCAGAAACCCGCTCTTTATTAGAGCTTCTGGCGAGAGCAACCCAACAAAATCACCAACCCATTGCAGCCAACACTCCGATTGGATCAGCAGACATAAGTCAACTAAGCAACCTGGTTCCCGGATGACTTGGGACAAAAACGCGAGCACACACCAACTAAGCAATCGGGCCTCACCGTAGGTTTACCAACAACCAATCGTCGCACAGCATTTTCCAAACACTTTATGTATGAGGGGTTGTCACCCAAAGCCGGGACTCGTCCGTAAAAAGGAACCCCCCAAGTTTTTGCTTTTTTTGCATAATCAATATCAAGCTCAACCAGGGTTTCTGAATGTTCTGACACAAAAGATATTGGAACCACAACCACAGGTATGGATTGTGACCCCGCCTTTTTAAGCTCATCTTCTGTAGTTGGGGTCAACCACCTTAGCCTTCCCACCTTACTTTGATAACAAACAACAAACTCAATTCCGTCGAAATCTTGCATTATAGCAGCAACACTTGCCTCTGTTTGTTTCTGATAGGGATCACCAACATCGACAACTTTCTGTGGCAATCCATGGGCAGAAAAAAGAATTCTGGGGGCACCGTGTTTCTTTGCCTCGACCAAAATTGGTTTGATAAGCTCTTGGTGGGCCCTCACAAAATCTCGGTCTTTAAAATAGCAACACTCAAGAACAGTTCTTGATTGCCATTCGGGGGCTATTTTTTGCCACTCTTGAATCGAGGATTTTGTTGTTGTTGTGGAAAACTGCGGATACAAAGGCAACAAAACAATCTTAACAGGGTTAAAGGCTTTTACAGCGTCAAGCACATTGGTGGCTCGGGGCCTCCAGTAGCGCATTGCCGGCACCACAACAACATCAAAATCATCTTCCAGTGCAAGCTTTAGGGATCTTGCTTGTGCAAGTGTGTTTCCTAAAATGGGTGATTTTCCCCCTATTAAGGAATAAATCCCCCTGGCTTTCTTGTCGCGAAAAAATGAAATATATCTTGCCAACAGGTAACGAGCGGGGTTGGGTAAATTCAAAATAGCCCTGTCGTAAAACAAGTTAAACAAAAATGGTCGAACAGCCACAAGAGAATCTGGCCCACCAAGGTTCATCAAAACAACCACAATCTTTTGTTTCATTGCCGACTCCGCACCAAATCAACAAACCCCTCAACATGTGATACTGGCGTTTCAGGAAGAATTCCGTGACCGAGGTTAACAATAAATGGTCGATCTTTTGAGAATTCTAAAATATTTAAAACATCCCCCCTAAAATTACCATCGAGAAGTTTTTGGGGATCAAGATTTCCCTGTAAGCAAACGCTTGTGTCCTTTAGAGAAGAAAGCCTTGTGTCCTGGCTTACACCAAAACCAACCCCCAGATGTTGCAGATTTTTTATGGCCTGGCCAGCAATCCCCTTACCATAATAGATAACATTTGCCCCGGGCACTTGTTTTTGAATCTGGCGAATGATTTTTTCTGCGGGTTCAAATAACCACATTTGTTGAAGCTCAGCAGGAACAGCTGACGCCCACGATTCAAAAAGTTGCACAACGTTTGCCCCGGACCTTAATTGACGAACTGCATGATCTGAAATAACAGTGGTGAGTTTATCCATAAGCTTATTAAAAAGAGGCCAGGTTTTGGCATGTGTAACCAACCCCTCAAAGCTATTGGTCTTACCCTCCCTTATCATGTATGAAGCAATCGTCCATGGACACCCAACAAACCCAATCAATGCTTTTTGTGAGTCTAGTTCTCGTCTAACATTTTTTATTGATTCATAAATGATATGAATGTCTTCTTGGGTGGGTGTTTGCAGAAGCTCTTGCCAATTGGCGCGCTCAAGAATGGGACCAACCCCCTCCTTAAAGTGAACGCTCTGACCTAAAAAATGCGGGATAACAAGAATGTCACTAAAAATAATTGCTGCATCAAAATCAAATCGAACAATTGGCTGAAGAGTTGCTTCCACAACCATTTCAGGGTTCAGACAAAAATCCATAAAGTTAGGGCTTTTTTTTCTCAAAGCCCTGTATTCTGGTAAATAACGACCAGCTTGCCGCATTATCCAAATGGGTTTTTGAATTTCAATATGACCGTTTAACGCTCGAACAATTTTCATACTAATAATAATATATATATTTAAAGGTTTTAGTGTTGGTAGTAGTGCTTGTGCAAAAGCCTAATCCCAAAGTTGTCCCCATCTTATCCACAAGATTTTCTTTTTGTATAGAGGATAGAATGCTTGTGTGAGCTGGTTGTGTAAAATTTTTTCTAATCTGGGGATGTTTTTTGTTTGTATGTTTACAACTGGTGTATAAGTTATAGAATTTCGTGGCTAACTGAGCTTTTATGCACAGGGGGATTTTTTACACAATGTTTACACAGTGCTTATGTATATTTTTCCACAATCTTATGCACATGGGAAAGAAGGTGGGACAAAAAGATTTGGGTTGAAAAATTTTGAGGTGGTTACTATATCACAGTGGATCGGTTTTATTTTTTTTAAGGGGGATTCGTCATGAGAGTTTTTTTTGTGGTATTTTTTGTATTGAGTGTTCTTGATACTCAAAAAATTGTTGCTTCTGTCTCGGGTGCTGCTGATATTATTCTAGAGAGGGTAATGGTTTCTGATT
>CAMDPB010000018.1 GCA_945903885.1 Candidatus Finniella inopinata | reverse complement strand
GATGACTCTGCTGTAAGCGATGACTCTGCTGTAAGCGATGACTCTGCTGTAAGCGATGACTCTGCTGTAAGCGATGATTCTGCTGAGGCTAATGATCAAAACAGTGATGATGATTCAACTCCTGAGGATGATGATAGCTAGTTCTGTTTGGCATAATGAAAAACTTCAAACGAAACACCCTCGTCCCTTAAGATGGAGGTGAAATTTTGTCAAACTAAAAGCAATAATTTCAAACGAAAGTAAATAATTATTTATGTTCGATAAAACCTTAACAACAAGTACCTACATACAAGGCCTTCATGCAGAAGCCATAGCTCTAAAACACTTGGAAAGCCTTGGCATGGTTTGCCTAGCTAAGCGTCTTAAAACTCCGCATGGCGAAATTGATTTACTTATGCAAGATGGTCAAACCATCGTTGCTGCAGAAGTAAAATATAGAAAAGTCCTAGAAAATGCAGCGCAAAGTATCAGACCAACTCAACAAAAACGCATTCAACACGCGCTAGAGTGGTGGATAAGTAAACATACTGATTATATTCATCGCCCCCCTTTCCAACGTTTTGATGTTGTTTTAGTATGTCCAGGACACGATATAACGTATTACAAAAATGCATGGATTTCAGAAGCTCCCAATTAACACAATAATATTATCAACTCTTTTATGTCTAAACGGTTGCGTTGCGCCACTTATAATAGGTGGAGCAGCAGCGGGTACAATGGTAGCAACCCGTGAAAAGGGAATCGGCGGAACTATGTCAGATTCAAATATTGGCACAAAAGTGAAAATGAACCTTTATAACTTTAATGCTGATTTACATGCAAAAGTCTCAGTCAGCGTGCAAAATCAAGAAGTACTACTAACTGGCGTTGTACAAGATGCATCCTGGCCGCAAGAAGCTGAGCGTCTCGCAAAAAGCGTTGAAGGTGTAAAGAACGTCATTAACAATATTGAAACAGAAGGTGAAGAAGGCTTTGGATCAATGACTAGCGATGGCTGGATTACAACCCGCATTAAATCATGCTTACTGTTTGAAAAAGACCTGTATTCGCTGAATTATACTGTTGAAACAGTAAACGGTGTTGTTTACCTGACCGGCGTTGGACAAGATGAAGCCGAAATTAATCGTGTTGCTGAAGTAGCACGTAACGTGGGCGGCGTGAAAAAGGTAGTTAATCACGTGAAAGTTAAAGGGCAAGAAGAAGCTCCTGATTCTGCAGAACCAGTAACACCTGTAGAAAACACTTCAGTAGAAACTGCACCAATTGACCAAAGCAGCACAATACCTGAAGCTGAAGACAGAGGGTGATTAAGAAGGGGAAAAGGGAACTTCACGGTTTTCCATTTCCCCTAAAGTCTTTTGTAAAAACCACAAGGCTGGTAATAGAGTTATTGATGATACCAGAAACAAAATAACCCAACCATAATGAGATGCCACATACCCTGCCCCAACTGATGCTAAAACCCGTGATAATGACCCCAGCGAATACAACAGCGTAAAGTGGCTTGCCACATAGGGGCTTTTACAAAATAGTGACAAATAACTAATAAACCCGGTTGCCAAAAGGCCAGAAGAAAAGCTTTCAATACTTAAAGTTATGATAAGCAAATCAATGTGATGCTGCCCAAATGACGCCAATAAAGCAAACAAGGTACATGCCAACATTTGCAGTGCTGTGGCTAATCGCAGACAAAAGATTGTGCCACTTCGGTGCACCACTAACCCTCCGGTGAAGCTACCAAACAGCATTAACCCCACTCCATAGACTTTAGTGATAGATGCATATTCAAGCTTTGAAAAACCAAGAGAAAACAAAAACGGTGCCCCAAGTGCGTTCATTATTGTGCCTGCAACTTTAATAGTTAGAATAAATCCTATAAGGGGTATCAAAACGGGAGCCTTTACAAGCCCCACTAAAGGATTAAAAAAAATTTCTTTCCAAAATTTGTTACTTTCATTTTTATGTTCTTGAGGGTGAGGGGGTGGGTCTGGCATATTCAACAATCCAACAATCCCAACAGCACAACACATTGCCATAGCAATATACGATCCCTGCCAACCCACCACCAACGATAAGTACACTGCTCCCGCGCCAGAAGTAATCATCCCAATGCGAAAACCAATTGATTCTGATGCAGCTCCTCCACCAACTTGACTAGGGTCAGATGCATAAATACGCAATGCATCAAGCACAATATCGTGAGTAGCTGCAAAAAAACTTACACAAGTTGCTGTGATAACAACGCTAATAAGATGCTCAACCGGATTAAGTTGAGCCAAAATCACCAAACTTGTAATAAGGGAAATTAATGCTAGCAACCCGAATCGTTTAATCGGGTGCAGATTTAAAAAAATTGGAAGTTTAACTTTATCAAGGAAAGGAGCCCATAAAAACTTAAAAGCATAGGGCAAACTCACCGCTGTGAACATACCTATAGCCTTAGTATCAAACCCGCATTCAACCAACCAAACACTCAAGGTTGAAAGGGTAAGTAAAAAAGGTATCCCGCTAGCAAATCCCATTGCCATTAAACATAAATAAATTGGGTTGCTGTAAAAGCGAAATACGCGTTTAATTTTGAATATTTGTCGATGTAACGATATGATCATTAAACTCAACTAAATTAATATCCCGATTTTGCGCAAGGCTTAAGCAGGAATTATTAAACTTACTTTCCGGAAAATCCCGATAATACTAAGGTGGCGGATGGGGTGAGATTCGAACTCACGGAGAGCTCACACCCTCGCCGGTTTTCAAGACCGGTGCCTTCAACCGCTCGGCCACCCATCCACATATGTGAATATGCATTGAATATCGCAGGCTTTTTCTAAACCCGCAAGCTTTTTTACACCTTTAAATTACCATTGAGCTTCTTTTGTTGATTTTCAGCCATATGAACTTTACTTGGATTTCATGTGATATACACCGTCCCAATCGGCTGGTGGCGGTGTTATTTTGAACGCTTCACACCTGGAAATATAGAGTTCACATGGATCATCTTGGCCAAATATTTTTTGTAAATCGTGGAAAATAGTTAAAGCTTCATCCCAGCGTTGCTCAAGATAAAATCTAAAAGCTTTAGTAAATTCATTGCAGAATTTTAGTTGGTCATCACTTGGTAACACTAAAGGATTAGAATTTTTCAAAGCAACTAACTCGTATACAATAACCCCTTCATTTTTACCTTTAACAGCAACAATATCTAATGGACGCACAACTGCATGGTCATGAAGGTGATGAACAGTTGCTTCACTAAGCATAATATTTGTTCCATAAGCCTTGTTGGCCCCCTCAAGACGCGCTGCTAGGTTCACGGAATCACCAATAATTGTGTAATTCATTCGCTCTGATGAGCCGATATTGCCAACGATCACCTCTCCGGTATGAATACCAATTCTTGTTAAAAGCTCTGGTTTTTTCTCAAATACCCACTTCCGATTAAGATCTAACAATCGCTTTTGGCAAAGCAATGCCGTTAAACAACAATTTAGTGAATGGGCATTATCTTGTTGTGGAGCCCCCCAAAAAGCCATGATTGAGTCACCAATATATTTATCTGTCGTTCCATTGTTTCCAGCTACAATGGCGGTCATTTCATCGAAATATTCATATAAGTGTAATATTAGCTTTTCTGGCGGGTAAGTTTCACTAATGGTTGTAAAATTAGCGATATCTGAAAAAAATATTGATAGCTGTTTTTTTTTGCCCCCTATTTTTACTTCAACCCCCTTATCTACAAGTTTTTTGACCAAATTTTTAGGTACAAATTTTCCAAATGAAATAAGACTTTTTCGCATGCGGGAAATAGAATTTTGCAGTTTTTGTATTTCCTTAATTCCAGATACAACTTCAGTTACTTGATCCAAATCAAAATTGGTTATCTTATCTGCCTGTAAGGACAAATTATTAATAGGCGCAGCTATACGCCTCGCCATAACAGCTATGACCACAATCGAAAGAATTAATATAATGAGACAAATCAGTAGCGTATTACGTTGTGTATGTTTCACTGCACCAATATATTCATCAATAGGCGTTATCATCAAAAATTCCCAACCTTTAAAGCCTTCCAGTATGAAGTCTTTAAATAGAGCAATGTATTCAATACCTCCTGATTTAAAAATAAAACGTTGCTGCTTATCTATTTGATGCATGCGATATGCTGCAGATGCAGTCTTGTCTGTTAAATCATCTATAGTAATTAATTTAGTTTCTGTGCCAATAACCTTACAATAGCTTTTTTCAGTGGGATGCGAGACTATTTCTCCCTTTTGATTAAGCACCATAGATAGGCCTTTTATGGTGCTTTTTTGAAGGTCAACGGCCAGTTTTGGCAAACCTACAGTGGAAGAAATAACTCCTACAAATTCTCCAGTATCAGAAAGCAAAGGCACACCACACGCAATACTAGGTTCCTGTGTTACATCAGAAACAAAAATATCTGTCCAAATATTCGAACGATTTTGCTCGGTTTTTACGTACCAAGGACGGTTTTTGTGAACCATCGTAATTTGTGCCTCAGGTATTTTTTCTTCATCCAGCTTTTTACCGTCATCGTCTAGGTAGATCCATACTTCAGTTGGTTTTGTCTCACTTCGGTCAACAATTCTTAGAGCAAATACCGCTTTTTTAGGAAGAATCTTTGCCTGTTCAGCACGATAGGTTGATCCAGGAATTAGCGGTCTTACCTGCACAAAATAACCTGATTCTGTAGCAACATACACACTGTCCACAAGCTTATATTGACGGCAATGCCCCATCATAAACTGGATTAACTCTTTACTAATTACAGTAGATTTTGACGCGTCACGAACTAAATACCCCCCAAGTTCTGTTGAAGTCATCACTTCTCGAAAATTGTCAGCGATACTTGCGACCTCAGAAATACTAGCGTTTTCCATTAAACGATTTGAAAAATCGACTATAGTACGGGAATTATTAACATAAGTGTACGTTACAATGGAAATAGCAGTAATAACCTGCAAAACAAAAAAACTGCTTAAAATATCAAATCTAAGGTTTCTACTTCTGAATCTATCCGTTAACATATCGAAAAAACTTTTAATCATAATAGATAATTGCCTATATTTTTTATTTTAATTTTCACCCCATTACTTAATTGTAAATAAAATTTATTAATTTGTTACTAACAAAATTGTTAGAATGCTTACCTTCGATAATTTTATAGCTTATCGAACTAAAGGTTAACTTACCATTTAAGTGTCTCTGAAAAGTAAGTTGCTTTGCTTTCACTATCAACTTCATAAGAAGCTGTAATAAGCATTGCATCCATATTATGTCTTAATGCTCCGTGAATATCTGTATATTCTGTATCACCGGTCATTAGCACACGATCAGGACACTTTATCTGCTTCAGTGCGCGAATAAATATTTCAGGAAACGGTTTACCAAAACTAAGCAGATCGCCGCCTAGTTGCTGGTAGCGTTGTGATAACAAACCTGGACGTAAATGCTGTTTTTTCGAACAAAAAGCTAATAAATCTGGGTTAGCACATATAAATTTCAAATTTCGTTTTATGGCTTGCTTAAAAATTTCATCATAATGAAGAGCAATATCTTTTGGATCCTTCACAGTGTGTGGAACCGCCAAAGCTAAAATAACATCCGCCTCATGAATATTATCCGTAACAAGGTGTAAATTGCTAATTTTCTGCCATTTTGCCCAGTAGTGAGTATCAATTAGATAAATTTTTTTTGCGATTTTATACTCATTCTGAATATATTCAAAACAAAGATCACCAGCTGTCAATACAGTTTGATAGAGTTTTCTGGGCAGTCCAGATTGTTCTAATTTTTCTATGCAATCGGGGCTTAAAAATGGAGAATTCGAAATTAATACTACTGGCTTATTTAATAAGTGAAGTTTTCTTAACACCTCTAACGCATCTCTAAAAATTGCCTCTCCTTCATATAGGACTCCCCATAAATCAAATAAGAAACCGTCATACTTTTCTGATACTTCACGAAAACCTTTTATAATTTTTCTCATGTTATCTTTCATTTTATTAAAATCTCAATTTTCTATTTATTTTTTTTTAATACGTGTTAGCCTTATAAAGGTGAAGTAAAAACTGAAAATTAAAAGTATTTATTTTATTTTGATAATATACATTATATTATTAACGGATTAATTTTTTATTAACAAAATAAGTAATTTTATATGCGCAAAGGATTACCGATGACAGACAACGACATTATTGTCTCATTTATAGCTACTAATCCTGTATTTAAGATTTTGGCACCTACAGATAAATCACGCTTTATCAGTAAGTTGAGTGTTAAAAAATATAGTGCTGGCGCTATAATTCACAACAACCTCGATCAGAGTTCTTCGGGGTTTTTTGTCGCAAGTGGATCAGTTGAGTTAAAAACCACAAATTTTGAAAAAAAAATCAGCGTAGGACATTTTTTTTCTTGCGAAAGTGTTCTTGGACTACCAAATCATGCTGCTAAAGCTGTCTGTATTGACGAATGCTCGATTATTTCCTTGCCTGATGCTGCACTAAGTGCCCTAGTTAATTTAAATCCAGACGCTCTGAGTTATTTTAGCGCAAATGCATTTGAAAATTTTGGAATAGCTAAAAAACAGTCAGCTTCTGCCACAAAAATAAAAACATTCACGGAAAGCTCTATGTTTGATTTTGAGGGTAGCATTTGGAGTTGGCTAGCTCTGCTTATTTGCACTCCGGTACTCTATGCTTATATGCAAATCCCTGAAATCTCAAACGACGCTAGAATATTTCTTACATTTCTAGCAGTATGCGTTTTTATGTGGGTATTTCGTTTGGTTCCTTACTATATTCCAGCACTATTCACCATACTTGGAACCCTAGCTGTTGATATAGCGCCTGTAAAAGTAGTTTTAAGTGGTTTTTCATCAGAAAGCTTCATTATGATTATGGCCCTTTCTGCTGTTAGCTTGGTCGTGATCAAATCAGGTATTTTGTATCGAGCCTTAATTAAATTATTATCAGTCAGCAAGTGTAGTTATAATTTTTACAACTTTATTTTATTTTTCATAGGGTCAATACTAACACTCTTTATTCCATCAATAGTCACCCGTTGCCAAATTATGGCGCAATTAACAAATGAGGCTAGAGACCTATTAAATACTAAAAAAACTGATTCATTCAGTACAAGCCTGGCAGTTACAGGTTTTTTTGGAGCAAGTTTATTCTCAACCATATTTTTTACCGGATCGTTAATGAACTTTTTGGTGCAAAATATTTTACCAACTCAGGAACAAACACAATTTCAGTCATTAGGATGGATTAAAGCATCAATAATGATGGGAGTATTTTTTCTTGCAGGTTATTTAATGGCATTTTATGCAGTGTTTTTTAATACGGAAAAGTGTGAATTGAAGCAGGAAACCTTAGTTTCAAAATTAAATGTTATTGGAAAAACTTCGATAATTGAGTGGTGCGCAATTTCGGCTGTTGCTTTTTTGAGCATAGGATTTTTCACATATTTTCAGCACCAAATCCACCCAGCTTGGGTTGCCACTATAACTATGCTAGCACTTGTGGGAGTTGGCGTATTTAGCAAAAAAGATTTTCAAACTGGAATAGACTGGTCATTTATTATTTTCATAGCCACGTGCTCCGGAATTGGTGCAACCCTGAATTATCTAGGGTTAAATGATATTATTGCTAAAAACTTAGTTAATCTCTTAGGAACAAACTTTAAGGATCCATTTTATTTTATATCACTAATGATAATCTCGACGTTATTGGTTAGAATATTTTTACCAATAACACCTTCTGTGGTCATTTTATGTACAATATTTATTCCTATTTCAATCTTCTATGATATTAGTCCATGGTTAGTCTCTATAGTAATACTAGTCACAGCCGATATGTGGTTCTTACCTTATCAAAACTTCTTATATGTTATGTTTGAAGAATTTTCAAAAAATAATTACAATCAGAAAAAATTTATTTTATTTAATATTATTATGAACATTGTGCGTGTGGGAGGTATTTATTTGTCGATGCCTTATTGGTCGAAATTAGGTTTGATGTAAAAAGGGATGATCATGATTAAATTACGCTTATTATTTGTAGGGTTATTTGTGCTTGGTAGCACCTATTTTTTGGTCAAAGAAAGCATTTCAACTCCTAGAATTCTTGTATTGCAGAGTTATGGAAGTGATTATTCTTGGACACATGATGTTGATGTTGGTATAAAGAGAATTTTCGAAAAAGACAGAAGTGTCGCCGTAAGATGGCACTATATGGACACTAAAAATCACCCTGAAAAACATTATCTAGAAAAAATTGGTATTGTTAGCAAACGAGTGATCGATCAATTCAAACCATCCGTGATTATTGCTGTAGATGACGATGCCCAGGAATACGTGACCAAGTACTACAATAATGACCCCAAAATTAAGGTTGTATTTGCTGGTGTAAATGGCACAAGGGAACAATACGGTTTTGATAAAGCAAGTAACATAACTGGAATATTAGAGCGCTTACCTGTTGAGGGTATTATTGACTCACTACAACTACTTGCAGGAACGACAAATAGTATAAAAATAGTTCATGTAAGTGATGAGTCAACAACCGTCAAACTTGATGATAAGTTTTTACATGCATATAAAGGATGGAAGAACGTTGCAATGCTGCCTTCGCAGCTTGTTTCAACTTTTGATGATTGGAAAGTAGCTATTAAAAAAGCCTGCGAAGATGCAGATTATATTGTTATTTCGAATTGCAGAAAAATCTATGACGTCAAGGGCAGTGAGAAAAAAGTCCCCCCCAAAGAAATAATGGCATGGACTATGGCTAATGCTAGCAAACCAATAATAGGAATGAATGGGTTTGTATTTGAAGATGGTGCACATTTAGCAATAGCAACATCGCCTTACGAACAAGGAGAGATTGCCGCACAGTTTGCACTAGATATTATTAAGACAGGTATTATTCCTTCTCACACTCAAACTAAGCAGTTCATAGTAGGCATTGACGAAGAGTCTATCGCCCCTGGTGGAGAATTTTTTAGACTCCCAAAAACTTATGTAGCCTATGCTTTGTATTCAGGAAAATTCAGAAAAAAAGAAAAGCAATGAAAAATAACACCGCCTTCTCTTACATCACAAGTTTGAAGTTTGAAGAGCTGAATATTTTAAGGCTTTCTTAAGCTTTTAAAAAGCAGATATTTCAAGTTGACGCACACGTTCCCGGGAAATTGTTAAGTTATGACTCATTTCCTCAAGCGTCTTTGGAGGCTCATCCAAACGTCTGCCGATGATAATTTCCTGTTCTCTTGCATTGAGCGCTTTCATAGCCCCTTGAAGTGCATTACGTCGTTTATCTAGCTCATCACGTTGAACGATTTGAATTTCTTGATTGTCACTTTCATCGGCCAGCCAGTCCATCCATTCCATGGTACTTTCACTATCATTAACAGGCATATTTAAAGATGAATCATGACTTGCTATGCGCTGTTCCATTGACCAAACTTCATCTTCTGACACATTCAGCTTTAATGCAATTTTTTGCACCAATTCAGGGGTTAGTTGGTCACTATGTTGTTTACCATCTTTTTCTTGAGCCTCTTGGATAATTGCCCGCTTGGTTTTTTTTAAGGAAAAAAATAGCTTTTTTTGAGCAGCTGTTGTGCCAATTTTTACTAAAGACCAAGTATGTAAAATGTAATCTTGCATGCTGGCTTTAATCCACCACATAGCATATGTAGAAAAACGAAATCCACGATCTGGTTCGTAATGTTTCATGGCTTGCATCATACCGATATTGCCTTCAGCAATCAGGTCACTAATAGGCAGACCATATCCGCGATAGCCTAACGCAACTTTAGCTACTAACTTTAAGTGCGCTGCAGCCAATTTTTCCATGGCTTTCTGGTCTTGGTTTTCGCGCCAATCTTTGGCTAGTTTATATTCTTCTTCAAGACTGAGAACTGCAAGGCTTCTAACCTTTTGCACATATTGATGGTGGTCGTGATGCTGTTGCAAAATCATTTACAAATCAAAGTATCTGTAACAAGTCTAGCTAGTTTTTTGTAACGTATTCAAGCAAAGGATTTTAAAATTGCTCGCTTGAATAAAAGGAATAAAATTGTGGCTCTTCTGGTCAGAAAAGCCACTAGGTAGAAATTAAGAATGAGTACGCATGATTAGTTGTTGTCTTTCAATAACGAGATCAGCTTCAGCATCAATAACTATAGCTGCTTGAAGCATTTTTATAGTTAGGTCATTAATCCTAGTACCAAATTGAGCAAAAATTTCGCGCTGTAAACCCTCAGCATCATCCTGAATGCCTTGCATTTTTACATCAAGTGTTCTCTCACCCGTTCTATCTGCAATCGAATCGTTTAGCACTGTCATTGCAGCTGATGAAGGATGAAATACGGTAGTAATCTTGCTTGTTGCAAAAGGATCAAGCAAATCAGTAGCCATTTTATTTAATTCCGCAGCCTTACTTTTTAGCGCAGCTTTGTGCATATCTAGTATCTCACTATCACGACACCATGAAGTCCCTTCTTCCATAGAAAA
>CAMDPB010000017.1 GCA_945903885.1 Candidatus Finniella inopinata | reverse complement strand
GTGGTTCTGACTGATGGGTTGCAACAACTCGCGCATTACCCAAATGGGGTTCTTTCACAATCACCACCTTGGCAGGTAATTTCACCCGTTCAAAAATATTCTTGAACTTATTTGCAATGTACCCATCAAGATTTTCAGGGGATATTTTTAATTTCATGGGCTGATCAGATATACCAATGGTGCCACTAGCTTTTATGCGTTCATTATTCCACGACAGCTTGATTGCCGACTTTTCACCTGTGACGACCTGATTATCAACTTGGTAGCCCCCATCATTTTCAATGGTAGCAGGTTGAGTAAACATGCCCGGTGTAACCGTTACGGTAATTAAATTCCCATCTATATTCGCTGCTGCAACTGGCCTGGCATAGCTTGTTGCCATATCATCGATAATAATGTTCCTTGAATAGGGGGGCGGTTGAAAAGCGGAGCCATCAAGAATAATTTTCCCACTGCAATGCTTGCGCGGCAAAGCTGCCAGCATTTCTAAAAGGTCTTCAGAACGTAAAGTTGGATCGCCAGAAAAGGTTACAACAGCATGCCGTGCTTTAGTTATAGCTAATTTGGTTTCATAAACGTACTCACCACCCAAAGCTTTATAGGCTAGCACAGCCGTTACGGTTTTTTGACAACTTGCCGGCGTAATGTAAACATCTGCATTGTGTTCTTGTGAAGCATTTTCCGCTTCCACATCGCCCACAATATAGGCATAAAACGCGGGCTTTTGAGAACTAAGCTTTTGGTATGCCGTTGTGCACCCATCTAAAAATAGCAAACAACAAACATAAAAAACGGTTTTAAGCATTGGGATAAGAAATCACAGATATGTTTTTAACAGTACAAAATTTCCAATGGTTAGTCACGCAGCGCCAGCAGCTCTGGTGACGGTGAGTCAGATGCAATCATACGGCTAATAAACGCAACTGCACTTTCTTTCACATACCCTTTATTCCGAATTGCACACAGTATTTTCCTAGCAAAAGAAAATGTAGTATTGGGAGAGATTGCACTTTCTCCATATAGTTTTAGTTTTTCTAACAATGAATTTTGCAACTCATCATGTCCTTTTAACCTACGCGTAAGACAGTAAAGTGGGTAATAATTATCTTCTAAATTTAAAAAATCTTCTGCTAATGCTTTTGCGTAATAAGTCAGCAGATGCATTGAGCGATACTGCATAAACAGCATAAGGTGCGACGCGATTTCAAAGTGCATGTGTTCATTTTGAATAGGTGTAAGCACTTCTGAAAGATTAAAGCACATAATTGCAGCATTTCCCCATTTTGCGTGGTCAGGAACATCACCTTCTAAGTAACCATCCTTTATTTGAATATATGCAGCACGTGTAAAAAAAGATGGAAAAAGTTGAAGTGCTGCTTCAATTACAGGTAAATATTTTGGGTGCGCTGTATTCAATGAAGGAATAAACGACGTAATAACTGAAGGTGAAGTTGGCACCAAATGCCAAAAAAAAATATGCTGAGCAGGTGCAAATGGATACACCTCAGCACTTTTATTCGTTGCTTGAATACATGCACCAATATGATCTGGCTTAGATTTTTTTAGTAATTCCTGTAACTGTGCAGATGCTTCACAATTAAATCCATAACTAGAAACAACTAGTTCGCGGGGAATTTCCACTCCATCTATTTCTGCAACGACTTCTGCTGCACAAATTTTTTCAAGAACAAGCAATAAAAACACGCCTGAAATATATTTAAACATAAAATACCCCGCATGCTAGATACTTTATTATACCACATTTTATTAATATAAAGATAATTTTAGCAAACTGAAAATTTTAATTTTATGTTAAGAAAAACCTGTGATAATTAAGCTATAAGAATCATTTCAAGCACTTTGATGAACAAACATTTGCTTATTTTTGGATACTAGCCACAGGCTTGTTAGAGCAAAATTCCTTACGGGCAAGTGGAATATTTAAAAGTGATGTTGAAGAATTGTCTTTGTCCACAAAAGTAACATCTTTCATGGCACATCAGGACCTAGAAAATAGACTATCTCTTGGCTTGTTTCCCTCTAGCAAGCAACGAATACAAATTGCGCTTGCCCCAGCAACCCAAGAATATTTGACTGAAGAATTTATGACAATTGTGCAAAAGCTTTCGCTCAAAATGGATATTTTCGAAAAATGTTATGTTATTCGTGCAGTCATGAAAATCCCTGTGTCGCAACTGACAACGCTTAGTGATATTTTACCAGTCGAACACCTAGAACAACTCCAGGCTTTACCAAATCTTGAGCGAGTTTCCTTCATTAAAAAACTACACAAGATAGAACCTACCCAATGGCAAAATGAGATTTTGACCGTAATTAAGAAATATCCTAAATAAGCTCAGTCTTTATAAAGCCACTGTTTTCATGTAGAATTTCAAAATCAAGTATAAAATTTAGTTCTCATGCGCATATCACGAAAAGTTCAAAAAATTCTAAGCTTTTATGAAGCTGATACTCCAGGCACCAAAGCAAATTTGGCAAGAATTCTAATGAACGGCAAAGTGGGCGGCACGGGAAAACTTTTGGTTTTAGCTGTTGATCAAGGGTTTGAGCATGGACCAGACCGTTCATTTTCAGCAAACCCTGAAGGATACGACCCACATTACATGTATAAATTAGCCATTAACGCTGGTATGTCTGCTTATGCAGGCCCCTTGGGCTGGCTAGAAGCTGGTGCAGGAACTTTTTGTGGGCAAGTGCCACTCATTTTAAAAATGAATAGCAGCAATAGCTTAATGAGCAAAGACACAGCACCTGACCAAGCAATTACAGCCAGTATTGATGACGCGCTACGTCTTGGCTGCAGCGCTATTGGCTTTACCATTTACCCAGGGTCAGACGCTAGCCTTGATCAATTTGAAGAACTACGCGACCTAAGCGCAGAAGCAAAAGCCGCCGGACTTGCCGTTGTTGTGTGGTCATACCCCCGTGGGAATTTTTCTAAAGAAGGCGAACGCGCGGTTGATATAATTTCCTATGGCGCACACATGGCAGCGCTTTTAGGAGCTCACATTATAAAAGTGAAATTGCCAACAGAGCATTTAGAACATCCAGAAAACAAAAAAGCATTTGAAGATAATAAAATCCCCATTAAAACCCTAGAAGACCGCATTCGTGTTGTGGTTAAGGGCTGCTTTAATGGCCGACGAATTGTGATATTTTCTGGCCTTGAAATGAAAAACGCTAGTGCCGTGGTAGATGATGCTAAGGCAATTGCAGCAGGCGGAGCGTTTGGATCAATCATTGGGCGCAATTGTTTCCAACGCCCTTATGAAGAAGCGCTAGCGATGTTGAAAGCTGTAGCCGCGGTTTACCAAAAGGCTTAACAACAACTCTTTCTTTTTTTACGATGAACTTGCAGCAGCGCATTAAGCTGCTCGCTGGTTGTTCTTTTTTGAATACCACCATTTTTACATAAATAATCGACTACTTCCCATTTGCGAAATTCAATAGCTTCATCTAGCGGAGTGTACCCATAACTTAGGCAATTGATGGAATCTGGCTTATTTTCCACGATAGATTTCACAACACTTAATAATCCGTGACGACTTGCCAGTGTTATAAGGTAAGCATTGTGCATGTCAGAATACGGATTTGACCTAATGGGGCTTTCCCTAACAAGCTTAGTGATTTTATGCTCAGTAATGCCAAGCTCCGCCGAATCAAAATAACTAGCCATAGCAATAAGTTTATCAGCCAAAACGTCATGTTTTAGATGATACGTTGCCACATTAACATCGGTTGATGCTGACCTACGCATAGGCACTGGCCATAAATCATAAGGAAAGCCAGATGCAAAAAGATAAAAGGCATTACAAAAAAATACTAATATTTTTAGCATAAAACCTAATATTGGAAATATTTAGTCTTAGGTTATCAATAATAAATTAATAAATAATTTAATTTTGAATAGAAATTGTTTTTATTTTAACAGACACCTTCTAATTCATCAATAAATCCTGAAATCATTTGCAGGCCACCCTGCCAAAATAAGTGATGAAGTTTAATGCGATGCCTTCTCTATTTCTTTCAAGGTCAACCACAAATACGTGTCAACCGCGGATTTGGTTAAAAACAATCTCGCAATTTTCCGCCCTTGTGTACCAATTTTTTCTGCAAGTGTTGGATTATTTTCTAGGTCATGATAAATCTTTTCACCATTGCTTAAATCCCCATTAAGTCCCACATATGTTTCGTTTTCAACCATCAAGCAATAGAAATATTGATAGCAAAAGGCATTTAAAACTAAAACCGAACCCGTTGCTAATATTAATGGAACTCGACTCCACGCTGATCCATATCCATCAAAACTCAAAAGGTACTTATGTTTTGCATGTTCGAAAAAATCTACAGTATCTCCTTTTAACCAAGAATAATTTTTGAGAATATATTCTTTATAGTCCGGCTTAATCACCAAGTCTAACGAGTCAAAGCTAGTGATTTTATAATCTAAAAATGGCCATATTTTCACTTTTTTTAACAATAGATGTCGAGGATTATGTTTCATCGTTTCATAGCTGAAAGGTAATCTTGGCCCAGTTAATGCCCCTCGAAAGTAGAATGTTGATTTTCTCTCAGAAAATGGCACAAGCTTAGTGCTATTAAGCAGAGATTCCAGCTGGTTCTGTGTACCATGAGAAAGTAAATACGGATCAGGCATCAAAATACATTGTTGCGTCCATGGTAAATCTGGATGAGTACAAGAAATTAAGAGTGGACAATTTTTTAGAACTTCAGCAAATTTTTTCCCAATATCTTGAGGCTACTGACAGCCCCTTAGATATGGTTCTTGTGCTAGATAAAAAAATTTAAATGGTTTTTTTGTATGATAGTACTGATTGAGCCATTTTAATAAGTTTTCAGAGTTATCTTTGTAGGTTCCATCAATTGGTCCTAAGGCAGTATAACTCCACTGTCCTTTAATCCAAGGTATCCAAGAAGGTTTAAAGCTGAATAAAAAAAGTGGAAATGGTCCAATTGGTTGCAAAACGGTACGATAGAAATTCTCTAAACGGCTGATGTCTTGGTGTCTAATAACCTCAATTTTTTTTGTGTGATGCCTTGCGCATTCCTGCAACATTTCAAGTCTTTCATTTTCAATGTTGGGAAGCGCCTCTGGAATTTTGTCAACTAAAAAAATGGCAACAATAAACAATACAAAGCTCGCTATACTAGCGGTCTTTTTTAACTTAAAAGTTAAAAAAAACCTTTTACAAGACATCATTCAAAAATCCCCTAACACATACCTTCTAATTCATCAATGAAACCTGAAATCATTTGCAAGCCACCTTGCCAAAAGGCTTCTTGCTTCAAATCAAAGCCAAAGGGTTGCAACAGGTCATTATAGCCTTTGCTACCCCCTGCTTTTAATAAATCAAGGTATTTCGTTTCAAAACCATTTGGTTGTTGTTGATAAAATGCATACAACGAATTGACCAAGCAATCCCCGAATGCATAGGCATACACGTAAAACGGACTATGAATGAAGTGGCTAATATACGCCCAATAACTGTGGGTGATTGGATCAATGTTAACGGCACTTCCCAACGCTTCTTCTTGGGTACGTTGCCAAATGCTGGCCAAATCATCGGGCGCCAATTCGCCTTGACGGCGCGCCTGGTGAACCAATTGTTCAAAGTGATAAAACGCAATTTGGCGCACAACCGTGTTTAGCATGTCATCGATTTTACCAGCAAGCAGCGCCTTGCGCTGGTTTGGTGTTTCACATGTGCCCAGTAAATGTTGAAAGGTTAGCATTTCCCCAAAAACAGATGCTGTCTCAGCAACGGTCAGCGGCGTATCTGCCAATAAATACCCCTGTTCGCGCGCCAACATTTGGTGGACCCCGTGACCCAGTTCATGGGCCAGGGTCATTACATCGCGACGTCGCCCTTGGTAATTAAGCAAAATATAAGGGTGCGCACTTGGCACTGCCGGGTGGGAAAATGCCCCCGATGTTTTTCCCGTTCTGGTTGGCACATCAATCCAGTTCTTATCAAAAAATTCCTGAGCAATACTTGAAATAGTTGGAGAAAAACTTGAATAGGCATCTAAAACCATCTTACGCGCCAAGGGCCAAGAAATATCGGCATCATCATCAATGGGCAACGGCGCGTTGCGGTCCCAGTACTCCAGGCGTTGTAACCCAAGCATTTTCGCCTTAAGGCCATAATAACGGTGTGAAAGTTGCGCATAATTTTTACGCACACAAGACGCCAATGTTTCCACAACCTCTGGCTCAATCTGGTTATCAAGGTGACGACTGCTATCTGATTTTGCAAAATGGCGCCATTTATCGTCAATTTCCTTATCTTTAGCCAGCACGTTAGTGATAGTGGCAAACAGTGGCATTTGCAGTTGCAATCCTGCATTTAAGGAATGAGCCGCACGTTTTCGAACCTCTGCATTCATATCACTCATTTTATGAACAACCGCTTCAAGAGGAAGCATTTCCCCATCAAAATTCAATTGCATTGACGCTAGTGTTTCATCATATAAACGAACCCACGCATTGCGACCAGTTACCGATTTTTCCACCGCATAACGTTCTAGTTCTTCGCTTAGTTGGTGGGGTTGGTACTGGCGTACAATTTTAAGCCAGTGATCATAATGAGCAAGTTTTGGCTCAGCTTTAATAGAGCTCTCAACAGAATCAGCACTAAGCTTTGCTAGCGCTAATGAAAAGAAAACAATTTTTGCTGACAAAAGCGATATTTTTTCTTGAGCACGTTGGTATAGGGCGCGGAAATCAGTATCGTTGAGGTCTCCATAATACTGAAGCACCGCAAAGGTCATGATTTTACCCAAAGACTCACTAATCTGTTCATATGCTTTTATGGCCTGAAGCAACGTAGTGCCTTCAAACACAGCAGCTGTATAAAGTGAGACAAAGTCATCTACCTGCTTTTCAATCAAAATCAGGTCTTGATCAATTTTTGGATCCTTTGAATTAGCATATAAATCGCTCAAATCCCAAGTTGGCAGATCAACAAATCCCTCAATTATAGTACCCATTAGTGAATCCTTTTATGTTTAACGTTAAGTAAGCCTTGCGAATATTATGATTTTTGGCTATATTTTTGCAACAAGTATAATTTTTCAAAAAAAGCTGCAAGGAGCTTTAGTTTCATGGCTGTTCCTAAGAAGAAGACATCCCAATCTCGTCGTAATATGCGCCGTTCTCATCATGCTTTAACACCTGTTAATGTGCAAGAGTGCCCAAACTGCGGGTCACCTAAGCTATCACATCATGTTTGCACATCATGTGGTCATTACAAAGGGCGTCAAGTGTTGAAATTACGTAGCGCTATCACTGAAACTGAAGAATAGTTTCAAAAAATGACAACTTGCATCGCTATTGATGCCATGGGGGGCGACGGTGCCCCTAAAATTGTTTTTGACGGTATTGCCGAATTTATTCGCTCGCATCCCCAAGCGAATGTTCAGTTTTTGGCCTTTGGTCAAGAAAATGTTTTAACTTCGCTACTCACTCCGGTCTTGCGAAAGCACGTGACCATAAAGCATGCGGAAGAAGTCATTACGGGGCAATTAAAACCAAGTCTTGCTGTACGCATTGGGCGCAAATCAAGCATGGGCATGGCAATTGATGCAGTAAATCAAGGTGTTGCTCACGCTGTGGTATCAGCTGGTAATACCGGCGCATTCATGGCCCTTTCCAAAATTATTCTTAAAACATTCGACGGCATTGACCGCCCTGCAATCCCTGCCCTAATTCCTAGTGATAAAGGGTGCACCTTGGTGCTGGATTTGGGCGCCAACATTGATTGTAGCGCTGAGAATTTGGTACAATTTGCCGTAATGGGCTCAGCATATTCACGTAAATTAATGAATATTGAAAACCCAAGTGTTGGTTTGCTTAACGTTGGCAGCGAAGACCTTAAGGGCAACCAAATTGTGCAAGCAGCAGCCCACTTTTTACGTGATCATCCATTAGTAAATTTCCACGGATTTGTAGAAGGCGATGATATTACCAAAGCAACAGTAGATGTAGTTGTTACCGATGGCTTCACTGGAAATATAGTGCTAAAAGCCATTGAAGGAACTGTTCGTCTTTTCGCACGTCAGCTAAAGAAAAGCTTAAGCGATAGCGTGCTTAGTAAAATTGGTGCTTTGATTGCTCAACCATCACTTGCAACTTTCAAGCGTTTCGTTGACCCACGCTTGTACAATGGCGCCATGTTTTTAGGCCTGCGCGGTATTGTTATTAAAAGCCATGG
Organism: Candidatus Finniella inopinata; assembly: GCA_945903885.1. Lineage (GTDB taxonomy): Bacteria > Pseudomonadota > Alphaproteobacteria > Paracaedibacterales > CAITNM01 > CAITNM01. The sequence goes on along the minus strand of CAMDPB010000017.1, from coordinate 2,347 downwards.
TGGGACTGACGGCATTGGTTTTGCTAATGCTATTAAAGTTGCTGACGAAATGGTAAAACGTAACGTCATTCCAGATTTGCAAGCTGGGCTTGAAGGAATACAATAGTGCGTCGCAGCATCGTTCGCGGAGTTGGCGGCTACTTACCCCCTAAGTGCCTTACTAATGCTGATTTAGCACAAAGCCTTAATACCACCGATGAATGGATTGTTGAACGCACCGGCATGAAACAGCGCCATGTGTTAGCTGAAGGGCAAAACACATCTGATTTAGCGGCTGAAGCTGCAAAAATAGCCCTAAAAAATGCTGGAATTGACGCCCAAACAATTGATTTAATAGTAGTCGCAACCGTTACCCCTGATCACCCATTTCCTGCAACAGCATCTAGAGTACAAGCAAAAATTGGCGCTACAAAGGCTTTTGCTTTTGATGTGAATGCGGTTTGTTCTGGCTTTATTTATGCCCTATCAGTTGCAGATCAATACCTTAAAACTGGCATGGCTAAACGTGCCCTAGTCATTGGTGCAGACGCTATGTCAAAAATTATCGACTGGAATGACCGTTCAACCGCTGTGTTGTTTGGTGACGGTGCCGGCGCTTTGGTTTTAGAAGGCGTCGATGAATCCCATGCTGATTATGTCCGCGGAATTCATTCAACCCATCTGTTTTCTGATGGCACAAATTATGACCTGTTGTATGTAGATACGGCACCAGCTTGTGCGAAACAGCCAGGACACGTGCGCATGCAGGGTCGTGAAATTTTCAAATCAGCAGTTAAGCTTATTGGTGAAGCTGTTGAAACCGTTTTGAAATCCAATAACATGAAAGTAGATGACATAGACTGGTTCGTACCACACCAAGCAAACCTTAGAATTATTGAAGGCATAAGTGTTCACTTTAAAATTCCCATGGAAAAAATGGTGGTCACCGTTGATAGGCATTCCAATACCTCAGCAGCTACCATTCCCCTGGCATTGTGGGAAGCAGCGCGCGATGGCCGTATTCAAAAAGGCCAAAATGTTGTTCTAGAAGCCATGGGCGGCGGTCTTACCTGGGCCTCTGCCTTGGTAAAGTGGTAGACTACGGTCAGCCTCAGATAGGATCTGTGCCTTGCTCTAGAATACTTAAGTATTTTTTGTAAATGTACAATTTATCCCTTTGCATACCTGTTGCTTCTATCAAAATTCCTTCTTGCACTAACGTATTCAAGCAACTTCTTGCAGTTGGCATACTCATTCCTAAAATTTTTGCTAACGAAGACACAGTCACTTGTGGAAGCTCTTTCATGTATTCCCATACTTTAATACAAGAATATTTGATGCGCCCAAGCTTATTAATTTTTTCAGAATCTTCTTTAAATAAAGAATCAAGTTGATATGTTGTACTAATCACTTGCTTTGCTGAAGATGCAATACCATCTAGAAAAAATTCTAACCACACTTCGTAGCACCCATCATTTCTAACCCTTTGTAAAAGATCATAATACAACTGGCGATTTTGCTTTAAATACAGGCTTAAGTACAGAACTGGTTTATTAAGTGCTTTCCATTCACAAAGCAGTAACGTAATTAAGAGTCTTCCTAAACGCCCATTACCATCTAGGAAGGGGTGTATAGTTTCAAATTGAATATGTACAAGCCCAACCTTAACAAGAATGGGCAGATTACAGCTTTCATCGTGCAAAAAATTTTCTAAATCACCTAAAAACGTTATTAAGTGTTCTGGTGCAGGAGGTACAAATAGAGCATTTCCAGGGCGTGTTCCACCAATCCAGTTTTGTGATGTTCTAAATTCACCTGGTTGCTTATTAGCTCCTCTCCCACCTTGTAACAAAATGGCATGTATTTCACGAAGCAAACGTAATGATAAGGGAAACCCTTTTTGTAATTGATTTAATCCATAGTTAAGAGCCTGTACATAGTTTGATACTTCCTCTACGTCATCGATAGTAGTCTTAGCTTTTTGCTGATTTTCAAACAAAAGTAAATCAGAAAAAGAGCTTTGTGTACCTTCTATTTGAGAAGACAAAAGTGCTTCTTTGCGTACATACATATAAATAAAAAGCGCTGCATTAGGGATAGTTTTAGCAATCGCATTAATCTCGCCTAATGCCAAGTTAGCTTTTTCTAGTTTAGAAGATAAAATGGTCAGATCAATAGCTGGCTGAGGGGGTAGTTTATGAGGATTATAAGATCGATAAACCTCTCCAGCCACACTATGATTTGTGTAAGTCCCTACCCTAGTATTGAGCATTATTTTTTCCTTCAATGGCCCTTAAAGAAAAAATAAATGATTATCTTTTCTTAGTCAACTTTTTAAAGAAAAGATAACAGCCTGTGATGGCCGCAT
>CAMDPB010000016.1 GCA_945903885.1 Candidatus Finniella inopinata | reverse complement strand
ACCGGCAGGATACTCCTTCTGAATATCCATAGTTCGCTTAAAATCTGGTTCATCCGGTGCTGAAAAATAGCGTATCTCAGAATTATTTTCAAACAACTCTGAAAATTTAGTCCGATTAATTCTAGATATTCCGAACATTGTAAAATGGCAGTGACCTGTCTTTTGGTCTAGCCTAAGCTGCTCTCCTATTAATTCATTATCTGTTCCAAAAACCTTAACAATCGCAAAAAAACAAATGAAGAATCTTAAATAATTTAAAAAATACACGTCAACATAATGAAAATATCTACAATTTATGTATAGTAATTGCATAAAGATTTTTCAAGAGATTTTTAAAATTTAATATGAGTCAATTAAATTCATTGTTCCGCACCTTCCTAAAATTTTTTCAAAACACTGCCATTGCAGCAAAAATTATGCAATGCTATAACCAGTAGATTGGTCGCATAGCTCAGCGGTAGAGCACTACATTGACATTGTAGGGGTCACAGGTTCAATCCCTGTTGCGACCACCATTTCGTTGTAACATATGCGTCGTTTTATATTTCTTGTTTTATCATTTTTAATTGTTGTGGGAAGCGTATTTTATGCTCCTGGCGGACTTTTGGCGCCATTAAACATAAACGAAAACACTGCCTTCATTATTCAAAAAGGTGATTCAACATTAGCAATTGCAGATTCTTTGAAAGAACAAAGAATAACTCCCCATGCAGTAAGCTTTTTATGTGGAGTAGCATTTCTAAAATTAAAAAAGCAATCGCTAAAGCATGGTGAATATCTAGCTGAACCAAAAATTACCTTGTGGAAATTAATACAGAAAATAACCAAAGGAGATGTTGTTGTTCACCATATCACCATTCCAGAAGGCCTCACTGTTTATGAAGTTTCCAAAAAACTTGAAGACATTTCAATTTTAACAGGCGCAATTAAGGCGTTACCTTCAGAAGGAACATTACTACCTGAAACGTATGATTATTATTGGGGAGAATCGCGGCAACAAATATTGCACCGCATGGAAAAAGCCATGGAAACCCTTAAAAATAAGTTATGGACAATCCACCAGAGCGGCTGCCCATTAAAGGGCTGGCATGAGGTTTTGACCCTTGCCTCAATTGTAGAAAAAGAAACAGGATTACCAGAAGAGCGTGATTTGGTAGCATCTGTCTATTTAAATCGCTTGCAAATTAACATGCCCCTACAAGCTGATCCAACCGTCATTTATGCTGTCACTAAAGGACAAACTTCTTTTTACAGGCCAATTTTCAAAAGCGATCTCGCTACTGATTCACCTTACAACACATATTTAAACAAAGGATTGCCTCCTACACCGATTGCATGCCCAGGGGAAGCTAGCATTATGGCAGTATTAAAACCTGCCCAAACAGCTTATTTATATTTTGTGGCAAGTGGCGCAGGTGGACATGAATTCAGTCCTGATTTAAAAACTCACAATCAAAATGTTAAAAATCTACGACAAATCGAGAAAAAAAGAGACAATTATGAATATTAAAAGACGAGGATTAATGTTTATATTGTCATCACCATCTGGTGCTGGGAAAACCTCAATTGCTCAGGCATTACTTAAGCAAGATAGTCATTTAAGAAACTCTATTTCAGTAACAACCCGACCCAAACGTCCATCTGAAATTGATGGCAAAGACTATTTTTTTATAAACGAAAATAAGTTCAAGGAAATGCTTGATAACTGCGAGCTTTTAGAGCATGCAGAAGTGTTTGGGCATTTTTACGGCACCCCCAAAGAGTTTGTATTTGAGCAATTGGAAATGGGGTTTGATGTTATTTTTGACATTGACTGGCAAGGCACACAACAAATTGCACAGTTAGCACCTAATGATTTAGTAACCGTTTTTATTTTGCCCCCTGATTTACCTACATTATACGAACGACTAAAAAATAGGGCACAAGATGATGAAGAAACAATCAGCACAAGAATGAATGAAGCAGCATCAGAAATTAGTCACTGGCCCGAATACCATTACGTAATAGTCAATCAAGATTTTGAAAAAAGCCTGGCACAAATTGCCGCAATATTAACTGCAGAAAGAACCAGGCGCAAACGCCTGATAGGCCTTGCTGAATTCGTAAATCAATTCAGATAAAACAGATCAGTACAGAGATTAATACCATTCTCCAAGCTCTTTTTGATTTTGTTTGTATTTCCATGCATTTGAACTAATGGTACCCAATCCATACCACACACTGTAATTCATAAGGTATTCTATTGAATAAGATTCCAAATCTTCATTTGCTTGGTCAGAAGGCTTAAAGCTAAAAAGCTCATAGGCAAGATTTCTTTGTTCAAGCACTTTGTTAAGGTTCTTTATACTTTCTTCAAGTTCAAGATAATGAGTCGGGTAGAAGCTTATTTCTGCTACTACAGGACGAGAAAAAAGACCAATTCCAATTTGAATAACATCTTTATATTCGCCAGAAAAGTCACTTAAATTTTCTAGCACTATTTCTATAGCTTGCTTATAAGTTAGCGTTTTACCGTCACGAGTATTGAGATAAGCACACTGATCGTCTAAGTCTCGAATATCATCTGCTGCTGCATTAATTGGGCTGAATGCCGCTAAAAAACCTATTAACAATAAGACTAATTTCACAAAAATCCCTAAAGCAACTGTTATGAATTTCAGTGTGCAATAGGGATCTTAAAAATAGATTAATAGGCAAAAATGACTCATCCAATTTTGATTTTTCTAGAATCGAACGCATCACGCACAGCTTCACCTGTGAAAATTAGCAAACTTAAAAGCACAGATATTGAAAAGAATGCTGTTAATCCCAGCCAGGGTGCTTGGATATTATTTTTAGCTTGGGTTATTAATTCACCTAATGAAGCAGATCCTGGGGGCAACCCAAATCCCAAAAAATCAAGGGATGTTAACGTAGCAATAGAACCGTTCAGTATAAATGGCAAATAAGTAATAACTGCGACCATTGCATTGGGCAGCATGTGACGCCATATAATACGGCTGCTTGGAACCCCTAATGCCTCGGCTGCACGAACATAATCAAGCGTACGCGTACGGAAAAATTCAGCCCTAACAACACCCACAAGAGTCATCCACGAAAACGTCAGCATAATTGCTAATAGCCACCAAAAATTTGGCTCAATCATGCTAGAAAGAATAATTAACAAGTACAAAACTGGCAAATTGCTCCAAATTTCAATAAATCGCTGCATCAATAGATCAAATCTTCCGCCAAAATATCCTTGAAGAGAACCTGTGAAAATTCCGATAATTGAAGCTCCTAAAGTAAGGGCCAAACCAAACAAAATAGAAATGCGAAAACCATAAAGAGAGCGAGTTAAGACATCGCGACCCTGATCATCTGTTCCTAGCAAGTTGTCAAAAGAAGGGGGTGATGGTGCTGGTGTGCTAAGAGCATAGTTAACTGTATTAATGCTGAAAGGGATTGGTGCCCAAATAATAAAACCATTAGGCTTTATAAGGTTTTGCACAAAGGGATCACGGTAGTTTGTGGCCGTTTCAAAGGTTCCTCCGAAAGTAGTTTCGGGATAACTTTTGAGCACAGGAAAATAATAATTTCCCTTATAACTAACCAAAAGTGGCTTGTCATTTGCAATGAATTCTGCGCACAAGGTTACTAAAAAAATTCCTACAAAAAGTAGAAACGAATAATACCCACGCTTGTTTGCCTTGAACTGATATAAGCGTCTTTGTGTAATTGGGTTCATCATAACTGCCTTTCGTAAAGTAGCTTATGATAGCGGCTTCGGTAATTTTTGGTAAGCCATAACAAACGCATCAAGTGCAGGGGCAGATAATTGAGGATAATACCCCTTACGGATAGACACGAATTCAAAACCAATTTTTTTATATAATTCTATGGCTGGAATATTTTGGCATTCAACATCTAGAAAAAATTTTTGCCCCTCGGGCGCCTTGGCAATTACCCATTTTAGTAAATATGTCGCCAAGCCCTTTTTTCGTTGGTCCGGGTGCACCCCAATAGTGAGCAAATCTGTTGAATCATCAACTGTATACGTGAAAATAAACGCCTGCTTGCTAATATGAAATGCTTCGTATTTGTGATCACCTAAATGCTGCGACCAAAGCTCCTCTCGATCAAAGCATGCTTTGAACAAGGGCTGAAACCAGAAGGCATCATCCTTGGTAATTGGCTCTGGTTTTATATTCTGGTGTTCTAACATAATAAGGTTCTGGCGTGCCTAAGCTTTCAGGGTTTGGATGAACTAAATAGTATTGTAGCAAATGGAGAGCTAAATTTTTAGGCGCCTGCCCCATATCACCACAAATGGATTTTCCTTGAGTCTTTAAAACGTTTAGTGCTTGTTCTGTTGCGCAACCAACAACGTTATCTATTTTTGTAAAATAGTCCCCTCGAAAACTATCAATAGCCGGGATTGCTCCATCAAAAGCCCATTGCAAAAGATCAAGGGTATTCGGGCAAAAAAGCGTTGCCCCATAACCTATTTTAAGACCAATTGCTGTTGCTAGCTGAATTCGAATACTTGTAAAAGATCCAGGTCCTGTTGTTGTAGCAACAACCTTTGGGGGCATAGGCAAAAAGTCTTTAATCAGGCATGTTAAAATTCCCGCATGCGTTTGCCCAGAATCTAATTCAGTAACTTGTTCTTTAAATAAGCCGTCATGATGCCACGCTAATTGACAAACGCCGGTAGACAGTGAAAAGCCTAGAATAGCCATTAAGATGAACACATGGTATGGTATTGGGGCAAACTTTAGCACAAACAACGATGAAAGCTGTAATCATTTTGAGCGCTGGACACGGCAAGCGTATGAAAAGCGCTTTACCAAAAGTGCTTCATAAAGTTGCCGGAAAACCTATGCTGCAATGGGTATTGGATGCTGTAAAAACTTTAAAGGTTGATCAGGTCATTGTTGTAACATCGCCTGAACTTGAGCATCATGAAATATTAAAAAATACTGATGTTGTAGTGCAAGAGTTCCCCTTAGGTACGGGCGATGCGCTTAAGCTTGGCGTGCAAAAACTTAACAGCAATATTGATAAGCTTTTCTTGCTTTGTGCTGACACACCACTTTTAAACCCCCAAGATCTTAAAAATTTAGAACATTCAAAAGCCGACCTAACAGTTGTAGGAATGCAGCTTGATGATTTAAACAAATCATACGGACGCATAGAATGTAATAGTCAATGTAATCCCGTTGCTATTAGAGAAACAAAACATAACGAAAATGTAAAAAATATTTCCTTAGGGAATGCCGGCGTTTATGCCTTTAAGGTAGAAATGCTTAAAGAGCTTTTGCCTCACTTAGAAATCAATTCAGAATCAAGGGAAATTTATGCGACTGATCTTGTAGAGCTGGCTGTAAAACAAAAATACACAACAGAGTTAGTGATTGCTGATGAAGAAAATTTCTTAGGGGTGAACACGCTTGTCGAACTTTCACAAGCAGAAAATATAATGCAACACCGCATCAAAACGCAGCATATGTTAAATGGCGTTCACTTTTTATTGCCTGACACTAGTTACATTAATTATGACGCTGAAATTGGCGCAGGTACAATTATTGAGCAAAGCGTTCACATTGGTAAAAATGTACACATAGCACAAAATGTGAAAATATTAGGGTTTTCATACCTTTCAAATTGCACAGTAGAAAATGCAGCAAGCATTGGGCCATTTGCACATTTACGCGGCAATGTCGTAGTTGAAGAACACCCTTCCAAAGGAAATTTTGTTGAAGTAAAGGGCTCAACTATAAGCAAAAATGCAAAGGCAAAACACCTAAGTTATATTGGCGATGCAATAGTGGGAGAAGGTGCTAACATTGGCGCAGGCACAATTACTTGCAACTATAACGGATTTGAAAAATTCAAAACACACATTGGAAAAAATGTTATGATCGGCGCTAACAGCACCCTTGTAGCGCCTATTATGATTAATGATGGGGCATACATTGCAGCAGGCAGTGTAATCACAGAAGATGTCGGGCCTGATAACTTGGCTATCTCAAGAACCCAACAACAGGAGAAAAATGCATGGGCCTTAAGCTTTCGAGCAAAATACAGCAAAAAATAGTCGTAGTTCTTTTTAGTTTTTTAGGGGCAAGTCTTGACGCAGAATCGCTTACTTGTTTTAGTGTGCATAATACTGCACCAAAATATGATGCAAACGCTCGATATTTTGAACACGTAAATCCTAATGCACCAAAGAAAGGGGCCCTAAAACTTGCAGTTATTGGAACGTATGATGGCTTAAATCCCTTTGCCGTAATGGGCACCTCACCTATACATATTGCAATTTTTTGCTTTGCAAAATTACTTGATGAATCACAAGAGGAAATTGGAATCAGCTACCCATATGTAGCAAAAAATTTAGAAATAAGTAATGACAAAAAAACTATTACTTACCACCTTCGAGAAGAAGCAATATTTTCTGATGGCACACCAATCACTGCTGAAGATGTTATTTGGAGTTTTAATTTTTTAATAAAAATCAACCCCATGATGAAACAGTACTACAAAGATATTTCAAAAGTTGAAGCCGTTAATCAACATACGGTTAAATTTCATAGCAAAAATCCTGGAAACAAAGAGCTCCCTGGAATATTAGGGCAAATATATATCTACCCTAGTAAATTTTTCAGAGAACACATGAACGAGAGCGGCGTGATGACCAAGCCATTCCCCTCAAGCGGACCATACAAAATAAGTGTAGCTGACTTTGGGCGCACTCTTGTTTTTGAACACATAAAAAATTGGTGGGGAGAAAAAATTCCATCAAACGTTGGGCAGTATAATTTTGACACAATAGAACTACAATATTTTCGAGATCAAAACGCTGCATTCCAAAGTTTTTTGGCAGGAAATTCAAATTTATGGATTGAAGCCTCTGCCAATAAATGGCATACAGCTTATGATAATTCTGTTGTAAAAGACGGAAAAATAATAAAGAAAACCATCCCAGATGGTAGCCACCAAGCAACAAAAGGGTTTGCATTTAATTTAAGGCAAGAAAAATTTAAGGATGTTCGCATTAGAAAAGCTATTTCTTTGCTTTTCAACTTTGAAAGCCTAAACAGATCAATGTTCTACAATGAGTATTATCGTTTGAATAGTTACTACGGCAACTCTGAACTTGCGCATACTGGGGCGCCAACGAAAGAAGAGTTAGAACTTTTGCAGCCTTATAAAGAAAAACTACCAAGTGAAGTGTTTGGATCTTCGTTTAAAAGCCCTGCCTACAAAGAAGATATTGTACCAAGAGAAATTTTACAACAAGCTTTAGACTTATTGGAGGAAGCAGGCTGGGAATTAAAAAATCAAAAGCTCACAAATGAAAGAGGAGAGCTGTTTGAAATCACCTTTCTATACACAAACGCTTCGCTTGAAAAAGTCATTTTGCACTTACAACGTAATTTAGCTGTTGTTGGAATTGATTTGAAGCCACGACAAGTAGATGCAAGCACCTACACAGAAATGATTGATCAGTTTGATTTTGATATGGTGATGCTGGGCATTGCGCAAAGCCATTCATTAGGCAATGAACAACGAGAGTATTTTGGCAGCAAATCAGACAGAGTGAAAGGTTCTAAAAACTTAGCAGGCATTGAAAACCCTGTTGTGGATCAATTAATTGAAAAATTAATTGTAGCTAAAAATTATCAAACAATGTTGAATTGTGCCCATGCTATAGACCGCGTATTATGCTGGAATTATTACATGATTATGAACTGGGATTTTGCAGGTTTACGTACGGCATATTGGAATAAGTTTGCAATGCCTGAAACGTCACCAAAGTATTCACCATTTCCAATGCTAACCTGGTGGGAAAAGCCAGATAGCAAGCAACAAGAAAAAAAACAAAACCAAGGAATGATTCAAAAAATTATGCGCATAATAAAAGGTTGGGTTGCCTAAATGATCAGTTACATTGCGCGCAGATTACTACTTATTATCCCAACTATGTTGGGAATTATGCTGCTTAATTTTATTATTGTTCAGGCTGCACCTGGTGGACCCATTCAACAAGTGATTAGTCAAATGCGTGGCGATGCAAGCGATGTTGACTCAAGACTTGGTGGTAGCGGCGATCAAATGCAGAGAGAACAAACTTTTGGAACTGATCATAGCTACCGAGGCGCACAAGGCATCGATCCTGCTTTCATAAAACAACTTGAAAAGCAGTTTGGCTTTGATAAGCCCTCCCATGAACGTTTTTTATTAATGTTAAAAAATTATGCATGTTTTGATTTTGGAAAAAGCTATTTTCGTGACAAATCGGTACTCGAAGTTATAAAAGCAAAACTACCCGTTTCAATATCATTGGGCCTTTGGACAACACTGCTTGTATACCTTATTTCTATACCACTAGGAATTCGAAAAGCAGTTCATGACGGCAGCAGATTTGATATTGTAACCAGTGGAATTGTTGTAGTGGCTTACGCTGTCCCTAGTTTTTTGTTTGCTTTATTTTTGATTGTACTTTTTGCTGGCGGTAGCTTTTTTCAATTTTTCCCCTTGCGTGGGTTGTTTTCAGATCATTGGAGCGATTTAAGCTTTATAGGAAAAATTACTGATTATTTTTGGCATTTATTTTTACCCCTATTGGCCATGGTAATATCTGGATTTGCGAAACTAACCTTGCTTACTAAAAATTCATTCCTCGAAGAAATAAATAAGCAATACGTAACAACAGCACGCGCAAAAGGTTTAGAAGAAAATAAAATTTTATATGGTCATATTTTCCGTAATGCAATGTTAATTGTTATTGCTGGATTTCCTGCCGCTTTCGTACACATTTTATTCACATCTAGCCTTTTGATTGAAGTACTATTTTCTTTGGATGGGCTTGGCTTACTAGGTTTTGAGGCAGCGTTAAGCCGTGACTATCCAGTAATGTTTGGATGCCTTTATATGTTCACATTATTGGGTATGTTTTTGCACCTTATTGGTGACATAATGTACATGATTGTTGATCGAAGAATTGATTTGAATGCGAGTCGTGAATTACAAGTCCAATAATTTTTTCAAAGTATTATGGTGCTGTTTATTAAGCATCCCCCTAACTGCTATGGTAGCTTCTGGTACTGTTAATGAGCATGTATCATTAGCTTATAATTCATCTCATCACGAATCCGCAGCACTCATTACAGATCGAGATTTAGGTTTTGCACAATCTGGTGTTTTGGTCCGCAATAATATTGTTATAACGGCAGCCCATGGCATGCAACTGCTGCTAAATGCAAAATATCCTATGAAAGATTTGGGAGCTTATGTAATGATCACTCCTAAGCAACTTACTGTAACCTTTAGCACCAGTCTTAATTATGAAATCACACATAATGTTGAATATGTGTTGTTAGATAGCCGCTATATTCGTTTTGAATCAGGCGATCAGCATAAATTTGATATAGCAATTTTAAAATTGTCTGAGCCCGTACAGGACATAACACCTATTAATCTTGAAGAAGAGCTTGTGCTAGAGCCTGACGTGCCGATGCTAGTAATGACTTGGGGCAATGCGGACGTCCCCTCACAAAAATTAAAACGTGGGTTTTATTTATACGAATGGAGCCTTTTTTTCCCGAATGTTGATGAAGATGCCTTGGCAAACTATCGAACAGTTATGTTAAGTTCCATTTTCTTTGATCCTGCTAACGAATTGCCAAAAGTGAAACCAGGAGTGAACGAACCGGAGAGTGTGCAGCGTCGTTATTTTGCTTTAAAAAGCTGGCTGAATGACAAGCGTCCCTATGGACTAGCACTTCCTGGTACAAGTGGAGCGCCTGTATTTGTTGAAACAAAGATTTTAGGAATAAGTTGCGTTCATTTTTTTGGATTAATAATGGGATATGCAACTTTAGGCGAAGAAATGGTATTAATATCAAAAAACAATGAAGACTTTGCCAAAAACCCAAAGAATGCTTACAACAAATACCAAACTATTATCACAACCCCCTTTCGTCTGAATATGCAGCCAAAAGCTAATACCAGTGAACAAAAACATTTTGCTATAGATAAGCGGTACTTAAAAATGATTGATGGTCTTTCAAACGGAGACATAAGTTAATGGGCATTGTTGCTGGTATTGTGGTATTTTCATGTACCTGGTGGTTGGTATTTTTCATGCTTGTCTCTAAAGGACTGGAAGTTGATGTAAACCCTATGATCGGCACTCCAAAAGGTGCTCCAAAAACATTTTCTTTCAAACAACGATTTTGGAAAATCACAAAAATAACATGTGTAATTTATATTGTTCTAGATCTGTTACTGCGTCATGATTGCCTGCTATGGATATTGAATTAAAATCTGGGCTATACATTGTCCCTACCCCAATTGGAAATCTTAAGGATATAACTTTAAGAGCGCTTGAGTGTCTGAAAGCATGCGATGTTATTTACTGCGAAGACACTCGTGTAACAAGCAAACTGCTGCAAGCTTATAGTATTAAAAAACCTTTGCTAACGTATCATGAGCATAATGCTGAAAAAGCCCGTGAGCAGATTATCGAAAAACTTACTCAAAACGGTAAGGTTTGCCTTGTCAGTGACGCAGGAATGCCACTTATTTCAGATCCAGGGTATAAACTCATTCATGAAATTCAGGCAAGAGGGATTTACTACACAGCATTGCCTGGTGCTTGTGCAGTTATT
>CAMDPB010000015.1 GCA_945903885.1 Candidatus Finniella inopinata | reverse complement strand
TTCACGAACTATCGTCCACAGTTTTACTTCCGTACGACTGACGTAACAGGCGTAGTGACGTTGGCAGCAGGCACCGAGATGGTAATGCCTGGAGATAACGTGAATGTGAATGTGGAATTGATTGCACCAATAGCAATGGATGAAGGTTTACGTTTCGCAATTCGCGAAGGTGGACGTACAGTCGGTGCTGGTGTCGTTGCTAAAATTCAAAAATAAGTACGGGATGGAATAAGGTCGAGTTTTATGGAAAACCAAAGCATAAGAATTCGTTTGCAGGCATATGATCACCGTTTGTTGGATCAGTCTGTGAAAGAAATTGTAAATACGGCAAAACGTACAGGAGCAAATGTTCGCGGTCCTATACCTTTGCCAACACATATTCAAAAATTTACGGTAAACCGTTCACCGCACATTGATAAAAAATCGCGTGAGCAGTTTGAAATTCGTACACACAAGCGTGTTATTGATATAGTAGATTGGATGCCTCAAACAGTTGATGCATTGATGAAACTTGACCTAGCATCCGGTGTGGATGTAGAAATTAAGTTATAAGGTGGCGGGTCCTATGCGTAGTGGATTAATCGGACGTAAGTTGGGTATGACCCAGTTGTTTAATGAACAAGGTGCCCAGGTGGCAGTAACTGTTGTCCAGGTAAAGCCTTGTGTTGTGGTTTCTCAGAAAACTGCTGGAAAAGATGGTTACAATGCAGTTCAATTGGGAACAGATCCAATTACTGCGAATAAGCTTTCAAAGCCCATGCGAGTGTTCTATGAGAAAAAACAAGTAGAACCAATGCGTTATCTTCGTGAATTTAGAGTTGATGCAGAAAATATGCTTGATGCCGGTGTAAAGTTAGAAGCGGATCATTTTTTGAAGGGGCAACTTGTTGATGTTGCTGGTATTACTGTTGGTAAGGGATTTGCTGGTGGAATGAAGCGTCATGGCTTTGGTGGTATGCCAGCTTCCCATGGTGTGTCAGTTACTCACCGTGCACATGGTTCAACGGGTAACCGTCAAGATCCAGGAAAAGTCTTTAAAAATAAGAAAATGGCTGGACACATGGGTGTGGATCGTGTTACAATCTTAAATCTGGTTGTTGAAGATATTGATACTGATCGCGGTCTTGTCTTTATCCGTGGAAGTGTTCCGGGTTCTAAAAATGGTATCGTGTATATTCGCGATGCAATTAAAGTTGCAAGATAGGTTATTGTCATGAAATTAAAAGTTGTCAATCAAAATGCCAAAGCAGTTGGTGATATCGAATTAGATGATTTAGTCTATGGATTAACTCCACGCGAAGATATTTTGGCCCGAGTAGTTACATGGCAATTGGCTAAGCGTCGCTCAGGAAACCATAAAACTAAGGTTAGAAGCGAAGTAAGTGGTTCCACTAGGAAGATTTATAAGCAGAAAGGTACTGGTAGTGCACGACATGGAGCTAGGCGTGGTGCCCAGTTTCGTAAGGGTGGTATCATATTCGGTCCAGTTGTTCGTTCTCATGAATACGATTTGCCTAAAAAGGTTCGTAAACTAGGTTTGCGTATGGCTCTTTCAGCGAAAGCTCAAGCAGGAAACTTGATTATCATCGATAATCTAATGACCTCAGAGCCTAGAATTAACAAAGAAATAGCAGCTGCATTTCACTCAAGTTCGATGTTGTTTGTTGCTAATGACGCAGTAGATGTTAACTTTGCTCGTTCAATTAGTAATATAATTGGCTTAGATGTTTTGCCACAAATCGGTGCGAATGTTTACGATATTGTGAGAAAAGAAAAAGTTATTATAACATCAGATGCAGCTAGAGCTTTAGAGGAGCGTTTGAAATGAGTAAGGAAAAGCAAATAGCATTGCACTTATACGATGTGATTAAGCGTCCCTTAGTGACAGAGAAGACTCAGATGGGTTTGCAATCAAACCAATATACTTTTGATGTTCTTCCTGCGGCTACAAAAGCCGACATTAAAGCAGCTGTTGAAACAATGTTTAATGTTAGTGTTGTATCTGTAAACACAATGAATAAATTTGGTAAGAATAAAGTTTTCAAGGGCCGTAAGGGCCAGCGACAAGATACAAAAAAAGCAATTGTGCGCCTAAAATCTGGTGATTCAATAGCAGTTGGTTTGGGGGCATAACATGGCACTAAAGAAATACAAACCAACAACGCAGTCACAGCGCCAACTTATAAACATTGACCGTTCAGAATTGTGGAAAGGTTCACCATTGAAAGCGCTTACTGTTGGTAAGTCTTCAAAGAGCGGACATAACAACTATGGGCGTATTACATCATGGAATCGTGGTGGCGGACATAAACAAAGTTATCGTATTATTGACTTTTGCCGTGATAAGCATGATTTGGTTGCAACAGTTGAGCGTGTTGAGTATGATCCAAATCGTACTGGATTTATCGCACTGATAAAATACAGTGATGGAGAGCAAAGATATATTTTAGCTCCACAGCGATTAAAAGCTGGCGATCAAGTGGTTTCTGGTGATAAGGTAGACGTCAAGCCAGGTAATGCAATGCGCCTAAAGAATATTCCAATTGGGTCTGTTGTTCACAACATTGAGCTAAAGGTTGGAAAAGGTGGGCAGCTAGCAAGGTCTGCAGGTAACTATGCTCAAATTATGGGGCGTGATGGTCATAATGTAATTATGAAATTGTGTTCCAGTGAAGTTCGTCTTGTTAATGGCGAATGCTTTGCATCGATTGGTGCAATGTCAAACCAAGATCATTCTAACCGTTCTTATGGTAAGGCTGGTCGTATGCGTTGGTTAGGTCGTAGGCCTATCGTTCGTGGTGTGGCAATGAACCCAATTGATCACCCGCATGGTGGTGGTGAAGGACGCACTTCTGGTGGTCGTCATCCAGTAACGCCTTGGGGTAAGAAGACAAAAGGTAAGAAGACTCGTACTAACAAACGTACAACAAAAATGATTGTACGTCGTCGTAAAGCGTAACGGAGGAAGTTGTGCCAAGGTCAGTTTGGAAAGGCCCCTTTTTTGATGGGTATCTTTTAAAAAAAGTGGAAGTTGTAAAAACTTCCGGACGTAAAGATGTAATTAAGACATGGGCTCGTCGTTCCACCATTATCCCTCAATTTGTAGGGGTTACGTTTGGTGTTTATAATGGGCAAAAGTTTATTCCAGTATTAGTGTCTGAGAATATGGTAGGTCACAAGCTTGGCGAGTTTTCGCCAACAAGAAACTACTACGGTCATGGTTCTGATAAGAAAGCTAAGAAATAGGCTAATTTATGCAATTAAGTGAAAAATCTGCGCAAGTAGAGTTACGTAATATCAGAGTGAGTCCGCAAAAATTAAATTTGGTGGCTCAGTCCATACGCGGTATAAAGGTTGATAAAGCAATGAATGCACTTCGTTTTTCTCAAAAGAGAGTGGCGCATGATGTACTTAAAGCTCTTCGGTCTGCAGTAGCAAACGCTGAAGCCAACCACGGCCTTGATGTTGATAACTTATATGTAGATCAAGCATTCGTAGGTAAGGGTTTGTGTATGCGTCGCTTTCAAGCGCGTGGTCGATCAAAGAATGGAATTATCAAAAAATTCTTTAGTCACTTGCGTATCATTGTGACCGAAAAAACTGTAGAAGAAGGTAAGTAGTATGGGTCAAAAAGTTAACCCCATTGGGTTTCGTATTGGAATTAACAAAACTTGGGATTCTCGCTGGTTTAGTAATAAGGACTATGCAAATTTTCTTCACCAAGATTTTGCGATTCGTGAGTATGTTGAAAAGAATTTTGCCCAGGCTGGTATTTCTCGTGTTGTTATCGAGAGACCTTCCAAGAAGGCGCGTGTTACAATTCATGCTGCACGTCCAGGTGTTCTTATTGGCAAAAAAGGCGCAGATATTGAAAAGCTAAAGAAAAAAATTGGAACTCTTGCAAACGCAGAAGCAGCTATTAATATAGTTGAAGTTCGCAAGCCAGAGTTAGATGCTAAATTAGTTGCAGAAGGAATAGCGCAGCAAATTGAGCGTCGTGTTTCTTTCAGAAGAGCTATGAAGCGAGGAATGCAAACAGCTATGCGTATGGGTGCATTGGGAATTCGTGTGAATTCTGCTGGTCGTCTATCGGGCTCTGAAATTGCTCGTATGGAATGGTACCGCGAAGGTCGTGTTCCGCTACATACATTACGTTCTGATATAGATTATGGTACAGCTACCGCTAAGACAACTTACGGTGCTATTGGTATAAAAATTTGGATTTATAAGGGTGAAATTAAAGAGCATGACCCAATGATCCATGATAAACGTGCTGCTGCAGTATAAGGAATTAAGCCATGTTGAGTCCAAAGAAAACAAAGTTTCGTAAGGCCTTTAAAGGAAAAATTCATGGTGTTGCCAAAGCTGGTTTTTCAGTAAGTTATGGTGCCTTTGGTTTAAAGGCATTGGAGCCTGCGCGTATTACTGCAAGGCAAATTGAGGCTGCTCGACGTGCTATTACACGTCACATGCGCCGTGTCGGTAAAGTTTGGATTCGTATTTTTCCAGATGTGCCGGTATCAAGAAAGCCAGCTGAAGTGCGTATGGGAAGCGGTAAGGGTGGCGTAGAATTTTGGGCATGCAGGGTAAAACCTGGAAAGATTATGTTCGAATTAGATGGTGTTTCTGAAGAAGTCGCTGAAGTTGCTTTTAAATTGGCAGCGGAAAAGCTACCAATAGAAACAAAATTTGTAAAACGTTTAGTTTAAACCTATATTAATTAGCGGTGATTGCTGTGAAGTTTGTTGAATTAAAAGAAAAAAATGCGAAAGCGCTAGTAGAATCTTTGGTTTCTATTAAAAAGGAACTGTTTAACTTGCGCATGCAAAAAGCCGAAGGAAAATTGGAGAAAACATCTCGTGTGCGTGAGTGCCGTCGGGATTACGCTCGTGTGAAAACCAAACTGACACAATTAAAGTCAGCGTAAGAGAGAGTTAAGTATGCCACGTCGTGTATTACAGGGTGTAGTAGTTAGTAACAAAGCTGCGAAAACAGTTATTGTTAAGGTTGAGAGAGATGTTATGCATCCTGTTTACCGTAAGTACGTGAAAAGTCACAAAAAATATGCAGCTCATGATGAGAATAATGCATTCAATATTGGTGATATTATTCGTATTGTTGAGTCAAGCCCAATTTCTAAAACAAAAACTTGGGTAGCTCAAGAAAAAGTAGCGAAGTAGGGTGACGTATGATTCAGTCAGAGAGTAGATTAGAAGTAGCAGACAACTCCGGTGCAAAAGAAGTTCTTTGCATTAAAGTGTTGGGCGGTTCTAAAAGAAGATATGCTTCAGTAGGTGATGTTATTGTGGTGACCGTAAAGGACGCCGTGCCAAGAGGCAAAGCAAAAAAAGGTGAAATTTTTAGAGCTGTTATTGTGAGAACAAAGCAAGCGGTAAAACGTGTTGATGGTTCGACAATTTCTTTTGATAAGAATGCAGCGGTATTAATTAACAAACAAGGCGAGCCGATTGGAAGTCGTATATTTGGCCCTGTAACTCGTGAATTGCGATCTGCTGGCTATATGAAGATTATTTCTCTTGCTCCAGAGGTGTTGTAATGACTCAGGTACGTTTTAAAGTAAAAAAAGGCGACTTAGTTGAAGTAACAACTGGTCGTAATAAAGGTCAACGTGGTGTGGTGCAAAAGGTTTTATTGCAAGATGAAAAACTTATGATTGACGGTGTTAATAAAGTTATTCGTAACATAAAGCCATCGGCAACTAATCCACAAGGCGGCCAAGTAGAAAAAATTCTTCCAGTTTACTTGTCTAATGTTGCAATTGTTAATCCGCAGTCAGACAAAATTGAAAAAGTTGGTGTTCGCATGAATGCCCTGGGCAAAAACGAGCGCTTTTTCAAAAAAACCGGCAATGCTATTTTGAAAGTTTAATCATGAGTGCAGCTAAAAAATTATATGAAACTGAAACCAAGCAAGCAATTAAAGTTGAGCTCGGTTACAAGAATGTTATGCAAGTCCCAAAGCTTGAAAAAGTTGTCATAAATATATGCGTTTCAGAAGCGACGCAAGATAGCAAAAAAATTCAAGCTGCTTATGATGATTTGATGCAAATAGCAGGACAAAAGCCTGTTATTACTAAGGCAAAAAATTCCATAGCGAGCTTTAAGCTCCGCGAAGGCATGAACATTGGCGTGAAGGTTACTCTTCGTACAGATCGTATGTATGAGTTTATTGATCGTCTAGTAAACATTGCCTTGCCTCGAGTGCGTGACTTTAGGGAATTATCAAAAAAAAGTTTTGATGGAAACGGTAATTATTCTTTAGGTCTTAAAGAGCAGCTTGTATTCCCTGAAATTAACTATGACAAGGTTGATAAGATTCGTGGTATGGACATCACAATTTGCTCAACAGCAAGGAACGATGCTGATGCATTGGCATTGCTGAAAGCACTTAACTTCCCAATTCAAGGATAAAGAACAAATGGCAAAGTGTAGTTCTATCGAAAAAAATAAAAACCGCATAGTCATGGTGGAAAACCAAAGAATTGGCCGTGCAGCGTTAAAAGCAATTATTTATAATAAAGATCTTCCATTAGAAGATCGTATTCGTGCGACAATGAAACTTTCTGAACGTCCAAGAAATTCAGCGGCAATCCGCGTTAGAAATCGCTGCGAAATATCAGGTCGTTCTAGAGGCTTTTATCGTAAATTTCAAATATCACGAATTGCATTGCGTGAACTAGGTAACCAAGGAATGATTCCTGGTTTAACTAAATCAAGTTGGTAGAAAAATTATGACAATGACAGATCCTATTGCAGATTTATTAACTCGTATTCGTAACGGCCAAAGAGCTCGTAAAGATTCAGTTTTATGTCCTTATTCGATTGAAAAAGAAGGGCTTGTTAAAGTTCTTCAAGAAGAAGGTTACATTAGAAACTATTCTGTTGGACTTGCTGCAACAGGGCACAAAGAGCTAAAAATCGAGCTTAAATATCATGAAAATGTAGCCGTTATACGTACAATTGACCGTATATCAAAGCCAGGTCGTCGTGTGTATTCACCTATAGCAACGCTTTCTAAAGTTGCTAATGGTCTTGGCATTTCAATTTTGTCAACAAATAAAGGTATTATCTCAGACGCTAAAGCTCGCGAACTTACAGTTGGCGGCGAAGTTTTGTGTCGAGTATTTTAAGAGGAATAGATCATGTCACGCGTTGGTAAGCATGAAGTAATACTACCGGCAGGGGTAGCAATGTCCCAAGCAGGGAATGTAGTTACTTTAACTGGAAAAACTGGAATTAAAAATTATGAAGTTCCAGATTGTATTAATTTTGAGAAAACTGAAAAAGGTTTTTTGATTACTCCAAAAGAGACGACTCAAAGAGGACGTTCACTTTGGGGGACAACTCAACGTAATTTGTCAAATATTGTGAAGGGTTTGGATAAGGGGTTTACCTTAAACATTACTCTTGTGGGAGTTGGTTACCGTGCTGCTGTTGCAGGTACTAAATTGACTTTGCAATTAGGCTATAGCCATGATATTGTTTACGATATTCCAAAAGGAATTGAGATTAAATGTGAGAAACCAACTGCAATCGCTATAACTGGCTTTGATAAGCAGCTAGTAGGTTCTGTTGGAGCACAACTACGTGAATATAGGAAGCCAGAGCCGTATAAAGGCAAAGGTGTTCTTAGGGAAACCGAGTTTATCATTCGTAAAGAAGGAAAGAAGAAGTAGCCATGTTAAGTTCAGCTCAGCTACAACAGCGACGCAAACAACGCATTAGAACCAAACTACGTAAAATTTCAGTAGGTTTACCACGGTTGTGCGTTCATCGTACTAACTTGCATACCTATGCGCAAATTACTGACGGTAGCGGCACACAAAGCCTAGTGTTAGTTGGAACCCCTGGTAAACCAGGAAGTTCGCTAAAAAATGGTTCGAATATTGAAGCGGCAAAATTTGTAGGCAAAAAAGTTGCAGAATTAGCCAAAGCAAAAGGAATTGAGAAGGTCGTTTTTGATCGTTCAGGATATTTATATCATGGACGTATAAAAGCATTGGCTGACGCAGCTCGTGAAGCTGGTTTGAAGTTTTAAGGATATAGTATGGCTAGGCAAACAAAAGGTAATACCGAACAGCGTGAACGTGATCGCGATGATCAAATCGTTGAAAAGTTAGTGAATGTAAGACGCGTAACGAAAGTTGTCAAAGGCGGAAAGACTATGCGCTTTTCAGCTCTTGTAGTGGTTGGTGATGGCAAGGGCCGTGTAGGTTATGCGACCGGAAAAGCCAGAGAAGTTCCAGATGCTGTTAAAAAGGCTGTTGATAAAGCTAAGCGCTCTATGATAAGAGTTCCTCTTCGTGAGGGACGTACGCTTCATCATGATGTGCGTGCAAGATGTGGGGCTGGTATTGTTACTTTGCGTTCGGCACCTGCAGGTACTGGCGTGATTGCTGGAGGACCAATGCGTGCAGTTTTTGAGGCTTTAGGGATTCATGACATTGTTAGCAAATCAAATGGTACTAATAACTACCACAATATGGTTCGTGCTACTTTTCAAGCATTGCAAAGTGTTTCATCACCAAAAGTGATCGCTGCAAAATTAGGAAAGAAAATTTCTGATGTGCTTGTGCGCCGTGATGGTCAAGCAGCAACAACCTCGAATTAGTAGGTGTAGAAATGGCAATTAAAAAAGCAAAAACAAAAGATATTGTTAAGGTTCAGCAAACAGGAAGTCCGATTCGTCGTGACTCAAAGCAAAGGTTGCATCTTAAAGGTTTGGGTTTGGGTAAGCTAAATGCAGTTAGAGAGTTGGAAAATACTCCTGAAGTGCAAGGTTTAATTCGTAAAGTGCGCCACATGGTGCAAGTTGTTAGTGAATAGGTGAAGCATTATGTCTTTTACTCTTAATGAAATCCGCGATAATCCAGGGGCTCGTACAAAAGCGAAGCTTTTAGGCCGTGGTATTGGTTCTGGCTTAGGTAAAACATCTGGTAAGGGTGGTAAAGGTCAAACTGCAAGATCTGGTGTTTCATTGAACGGTTTTGAAGGTGGTCAAAATCCGATCTACCGTCGTTTGCCAAAACGCGGTTTCAAAAACATTCATGCTACAAAGAAATATGAACTGGATTTTCACAAAGTCAATTTAATGCTAGACAACGGTTTAATCAAAGCTGGTGAAAAAGTAGATAGAGACCTTTTGATTAAGGTTGGCTATATGCCAAAGTATTTTGAAGAAATTACCTTGCTTGGTAACGGAAAGCCTAAAGCTAAGTTCAGTTATGCGGTAACAAAAGCTACTAAATCAGCTCAGTCACTAGTAAGTGAAAGCGGCGGCGAATTAATTATAGAATAGAGGAAAAACTATGTCGTCTGCTATTGAACAGCTGGCTGCTAATATAAATTTTTCTACCTTTAAAAAGGCAGAAGATTTAAAGAAACGCATATGGTTTACTCTAGCAGCGCTTGTTGTTTACCGGTTGGGTACGTATATTCCTTTGCCTGGAATAAACCCACTTATTATCCAAGAGTTCGTGCGAACAAACGCGGGCGGAATTCTTGGAATTCTTGATATGTTTTCCGGTGGTTCTATCACACGTATGACAATTTTCGCTTTGAACATTATGCCGTACATTTCTGCGAGCATTATTGTTCAGCTGATGACATCAATTTCCCCTCAGTTAGAAGCATTAAAAAAAGAAGGTGAAGTAGGTCGTCGAAAGCTTAACCAATACACAAGGTATGGTACTGTAATTCTAGCTATGGTTCAATCTTATGGAATCTCAGCAGGATTAGAGAAAATCCAAGGAGTTACCGGAATGGCTGTGTTGGAGCCTGGTTTTATGTTCCGATTATCTACAGTAGTTACACTCACAGGTGGTACATTATTTATTATGTGGTTGGGTGAGCAGATAACAGCACGAGGTATAGGTAATGGAATTTCATTGATTATTTATGCTGGTATAGTTGCGAACCTTCCTCAGGCAGTTCTTGGTACATTTGAACTTGGTCGACAAGGAGCATTATCAGCTGTTGTAATTCTGGGAGTTTTGACCCTTGTGGCTGTTGTTATTGGCTATGTTGTCTTTATGGAGCGCGCACAACGCAAAATTTTGATCCAATATCCTAAACGTCAGGTGGCAGTGAACATGCCAGCGGTAGCACAAACAACTCATTTGCCATTGAAGTTAAATAGCGCTGGTGTTATTCCTCCTATTTTTGCATCTTCTTTATTGCTTTTGCCTGCAACAATAACAGGATTTGCAGGTACAGGGTCACCTGATACTATTATGGGGTATATAGGCACCGTTTTTGCTCATGGGCATCCAGTTTACATGACCTGCTTTGCATCGCTTATTATATTCTTTGCATTTTTCTATACAGCTTTGATGTTTAACCCAAATGAAACAGCAGAGAATTTGCGTAAAGCAGGTAATTATGTCCCTGGTGTTCGGCCGGGCAAAGCAACTGCAGATTACTTAGATTATGTTTTAACAAGACTGACAGTTGTTGGTGCGTTATATTTGGCTTCAATTTGCTTGATTCCTGAGTTGATACTAAGTAAATGGTCATTGCCATTCTACTTTGGTGGAACGACAATTTTGATTGTAGTAAGTGTAACAATGGAAACAATTACACAGATTCAATCTCATCTGCTTGCGCACCAATATGAAGGACTTATCAAAAAAGCGAAAGCTAAAGGTAAGAAATAATGCATCTGGTTTTCTTGGGACCACCGGCGTG
>CAMDPB010000014.1 GCA_945903885.1 Candidatus Finniella inopinata | reverse complement strand
ATTTATGAGCGCTACCTTCAAGACCTGCAAGAGCGAACCGAAATTCAAATTGATCGTGAGCGTTTGTTACAAGCATTAGATGGATATTTTCGTCAGTATGACGTAGCGCCAAATTGGAAAGAAATTGATCAGACCACTGATGCTAAATTAATTGCCGCACTAACCATGGTATGTCCCTTTGATGCTCGAGAAAAGCAAGCATTGCTTGAAGCACCGAGTTTGGAATTGCAATCAGAGATGATCACTCAACTTATTGAATTTGCAAATTTTGAAGGCGCTACTCCTTCTATGACAAGGCATTAAACTGTGGATAAAAAACTTCTGGAATTGTTAGTCTGCCCTTTGACCAAGACTAACCTAATTTATGACCAAGATGCTCAAGAGCTAGTTAGCCTTGCGGCGCGCTTGGCTTATCCTATTCGTCAGGGAATTCCGATTATGCTTGGAGATGAAGCTAGGCAGTTATCAGATACAGAAATGGAACGCATAGCGCCGTCTAAATAATTTTATGTTTTACACAATCCTTTTAAAGCTTTGGTCTACGTTGGTGCGCATTTGTGCACCTTTTTTGATTTACGGACGTTTAAAAAAAGGGTTGGAGCATCCAGTGCGCTATTCAGAAAGGTATGGAATATCTGAGCAGAAACGTCCAGAAGGGGAATTAATCTGGTTCCATGGAGCAAGTGTTGGTGAAAGCCTTTCAATATTGCCAATTATTCAAAAAATAACAGAACAAAAACCAGATGCGCATTTCTTAATTACAACCACCACTACTGCAGCACAAAGGGTTGTTAGCGCAAGAATGAGCAAGAATACCATCCATCAGTTTATTCCCTTTGATGCAACCAAATGGGCAAATAAATTTTTAGACCATTGGCAACCTAAAGACATTTTTTTTATAGAATCAGAAATTTGGCCAAACATTTTATTGCAAGCCCACCAGCGCAATATTTCCATTACTCTTCTTAACGCACGATTGTCTGGAACTAGTTTACGCAACTGGTTGTTTATTAAAAAAATTTCTAAGCAACTATGGGGATGTTTTTCTGCTATCTACACTCAAAGTGATATATTCACTCAAAGGTTCCACAAACTAGGAGCAAGTTGTGCAAGGACTTTAGGAAACATAAAGCTTTTAAGTGAAAAGCTTCCTTTTGATGAAGATGAGTATTTGGATTGGAAAAAGCAAATTGGTGGCCGTGCTTGTTGGGTAGCTGCTAGCACGCATAAAGGTGAAGAGGAGTTTGTTTTTAATATTCACAAAGTCCTTAAAAAAGATATCCCAGATCTTTTAACCATTATTGTGCCTCGGCATGTTGAGCGATGTGATGATGTTTTGCAAAAAAGAGAAGACTTAACAGTTGCAAGATTCACAAACCAACATCTTCACGATCAGGATATTTTGTTGGTTGATGCTATGGCTAAGCTGGGCATATTTTACCGTCTTAGTTCAATTGCATTCATTGGAGGATCGCTTGTTCCTGTGGGCGGGCACAATCCTTTAGAACCAGCTATGATTGGTACGTTTCCTTTATGGGGGCCACACTTTTTCAATGTTAATGACATGATGTATTTATTTGAAGAAATGCCATGTCGACAAACAGATATTGATCAATTGACTGATACTTTAAAAGATCTATTAACTGACCCTGAAAAAGTTAATGCACTGGTGGAAAATTTGCAGCAACGAATTGTAAGCAGTCAACAATTGATTAATCAAAAAGTTGATGAGATCGTTGCAGCTATTTAGGGTTTTTATTTTCTAATTTTTTTTCTAAACGATCAAGTTGCTTTTTAAAATTTTCGAGAAGAATAAGCTGTTTTGTGTTGGTATCATCGTCACTTTTATTGAAAATTTCTTCTTCTGCAGATTGCATCGCACCCACAACAACACCAATAAACAAATTTAAAATAATAAAAACCATAAGCACATAGAAAGATATGAAGTATGCGCTTGCATATTTTGCTACTTTTTCGGTTGAGTGCATTACATTTGTCCAGTCATCTCCAGTCAAAACTTGGAACATTGTCTTCATTGAAACTCCAATGTGCTGGAATTCAGACGCTCCAAGATCACGGAACATAAAGACACCTAATACGCAGAATATATAGAAAAATAACAATAAGAGACCCAGCACATTTGCAACACCAGGAATTGCTTTCCAGAAACCGCTAAGAATTTGCCGCATTTTTGGAGAAGCATCCATCATTGCCATTAAATGCATAACGCGAAACGTTCGAAGAACTGGCAAAAAATCAAGGTTATCAGATATTGAGCCAACCACAATAATTAGGTCAAAAACATTCCATCCACTGCGGAAGAAGGAGGTTCCTCCTGCAAGTAATTTTACTATTAGTTCAGTAACAAAGACGCCCAATATAAATTTATCAGTGTGATGCAAAATTTCTAAAATATGTTGTGGAATGTTTTGAAAAGTTTGTAGGCCTAGCGCTAAAGCATTAATGACCACAATCATACCAATAAAATAGTGACCTGGTTTTGATTCCATCAGATCGTAAAGTTTGATGACGTTTTTATGAAGTTTCATAATCAAAAATTATTTTAGCCCATGGACTTAGTATAAAAGAATAATTATGAAAAATTTATTAACGACGAATTGTGATCTTAAGCAAAATAAAAAACATTGAAATTCTAATGACTATCTTGCTTCAAGTGTAATTTTTAGCTTTTTTGCTATATCAAAAACCCATTTTTTAGCAGATTCACGATCATCAAAACAATGAAACACTTCTTTGTGTTATCTAGGACAGCCCCTAATAAAATTATAAGGAATTAATTTGGTGTTACTTATCAACCATCATTCTTTTAATACTGCCAATCGCTTTGGCAGGATTTAACCCTTTTGGACAGGTGTTTGTGCAGTTCATAATACTATGGCAGCGATATAAACTAAACGGATCCTCAAGAGCATTTAAACGTTCTTTTGTTTTTGTGTCTCGGCTATCAGCAATAAAGCGGTATGCTTGAAGCAGAGTTGCGGGACCTAAATATTTATCGCTACTCCACCAGTAACTTGGGCAAGACGTTGTGCAGCTAAAGCACAATACACATTCCCACAATCCATCTAGCTTGGCTCTTTCTTCTTGGCTTTGTTTGCGTTCACGTTTTGGGGCGCTGTTATTTTGTACCCAAGGTTTTATGGATGCATATTGATTAAATGCATGGCGCAAATCAGGCACTAGGTCTTTTGCAACTTCCATATGGGGAAGGGGAGTTATTCGTATGGGCCCTGAAATATCGTCAACGTGTTTTGTGCATGCCAAAGTGTTTGTGCCATCTACATTCATGGCGCAGCTTCCACAAACGCCTTCACGACAAGACCGACGAAAAGTTAGAGTGCTATCAATGGTGTTTTTTATGTGTAGCAGCGCATCCAAAACCATTGGTCCTGACTTTTTAATATCAATAGTAAATTCATCCATTTGAGGATTTTTACCATCTTCTGCATTCCACCTATAAATGTAAAAAGTACGCATTGATAGCGCATCACCTAACTGATTAAATATTTTACCTTTTTGAATTTGTGAGTGTTTAGGAAGTCTAAATTGAACCATCATGTCCTCTTATGTTGTTCAAAGTATATGTGAACATGGTTAATAAACTCTTTTTTGAGGTGTTATAGCTTTAACTTCATTAGTCAGGGTGTACAGATGTACCGGACGCTTATCAAGCTTTACGTTAAGGCTTGCATCACACCAAGAAAGTGTATGGGCTAGCCATGACATATCATCACGCTCTGGAAAATCTTCCCTAGCATGACCACCGCGACTTTCTGTGCGATAAGCTGCTGAATGAATAGTAACCGCTGCTTGAACCATTAAATTTTGCAACTCAAGTGCCTCTACTAAATCAGTATTCCAAATCAATGAATGGTCATTAACCTGAAGATTTTCTAAAGTTTTTGCGCATTCTTTTAGCTTAATTTTTCCTTTATCAAGCATATCTTGTGATCTAAACACCCCGCAATGAGTTTGCATGATTTGCTGCATATCTGTTCGTATGTGGCCGGTTAATAGGTCGCCACCAGCATTTCGTGTTTTATCAAAACGCTCAAGAATTATATTAGTGATAGAATCGGCAAGCTTTTCATGGGGTGTTCCTGTACGTACAATTTCTTTCGCCCGTAGAGCAGCGGCACGACCAAAGACTACTAGATCTAATAATGAATTGGTCCCTAGTCTGTTTGCTCCATGCACTGAAACGCAGGCAGCTTCACCAATTGCCATTAAGCCATTAACGATTGTTTCTTTTGAATCACAGGTGACTTCACCATGATAGTTTGTAGGAATTCCCCCCATGTTGTAATGAACTGTTGGCTGTACGGGAATAGGTTCCTTGTTTGCATCAATGCCAGCAAACACTCTTGCTGTTTCATGCATTCCTGGCAAACGTTCAGCAATAATCTTGGGATCTAGGTGTTCCATATGTAGTAAGGCGATATCTTTATTAGGGCCGCAACCACGACCTTCTTTTATTTCTATAGCAATTGCCTGGCATACTACATCACGTGATGCTAAATCTTTCGCATTTGGGGCATATTTTAGCATAAATCGCTCACTAAGGCTGTTTGTTAAATAGCCGCCTTCACCACGCACTGCTTCCGAAATTAAACACCCAGCCCCATAAATTCCTGTAGGGTGAAATTGAATAAATTCCATATCAGCTAAGGGTAACCCGGCACGAAGAACCATGGCATTACCATCGCCCGTGCAAGTATGTGCCCCAGTACATGTAAAAAATGTACGCCCATGTCCGCCAGTGGCTAACACCACCATGTGAGCCCGAAACCGATGGATGGTGCCATCATCTAAACACCACGCAACTACACCTCGACAAATACCTTGCTCATCCATTAACAAATCAAGAGTAAAATACTCAATGAAAAATTCAGTATTATGGGCAAGACACTGTTGGTAAAGAGTATGCAAAATTGCATGACCCGTTCTGTCAGCTGCAGCGCATGCACGCTTCGCCATAGATTTTCCATGATCAATTGTATGGCCACCGAATTGCCGTTGATAAATATTTCCATGTTCATCACGGGAAAATGGGACCCCCATGTGTTCAAGCTCAACAACAGCGTCAACGGCATTTTTGCACATATATTCTATGGCATCTTGGTCGCCCAACCAATCAGATCCTTTTACTGTATCGTAAAAATGGTAACGCCAATCGTCGCCATCACTGGTATTATTCAAGGCCGCAGATATACCGCCTTGCGCTGCAACCGTATGGCTTCTTGTTGGGAAAACTTTTGTTATGCATGCAGTTTTTAAACCTGCAGCACTCATGCCAAGACTTGCTCGCAAGCCTGCTCCTCCAGCGCCCACAACAACGACATCAAACTCATGATCGATAATTGAATAAGTCATTTTAGCGCTCATTCTTTATATCCTTCACTTTCGAGTCGTTCTTGCATAGTTGTTACCGGAGTGCTTCCTATTAGAACTTGTTTCATAAGTATACTGAGAAGACCCATTGTTCCCAAAATACTTAAAAAACTAAAGATAGAACCAGTCATGAAAATAATTACAGAGCGTGTTTTTGAGCTGGGAATATAATCTATGCAGATTGTTTTAATGCCTAAATATCCATGATAAAAGCCACTAACTAATATAAAAAATATAACGATTTTGCAGTTAAAGTTTGTTAAAACTCCCCAGTATTTTAAATCTTTTAAATAAAATAAATTCCAAAAAAAACAAGGGATTAAGACTAATAATATGCAGGCTGTGATCCGTTGTAAAATAGACTGACGAGTATAAGATTTCATATAAAAAATACGGTTAAAACGGTTAAAACGAGGACCAGGCTACAAACAATCCATCCGCTATAATAAACAGAGCTCAATTCAAACCCCTTGCCAAGTGACCATACTAAATACCGTATTCCATTAAGCATGTGATAATAGATGCTGGCCAAAATCATATAAATAATTGTTTTTACAAATGGCTGACTTAGCCACCCGCAAAAATTATTGTAGTCAACCGGCCCCACACTTAAAGCGAATAACCAAGCACAAGTTAAGATTAGCCCTACCGTAAATCCTAATCCTGTCAGTCGATGTAATATTGATAATACCGACGTCAATTGAGGGCTATAAACCTGCAGATGTGGAGACAAAGGTCTTTGCATAACATTAAGTATTTTATTTTTATGACTTAAGTTTGGGGAAAACTAAGGACTTTTGTCAATTGATCTTCCTGGATGATTTTTCGCGCACCGATAAAACTATTGAAGATGAAAAAATAATCGTCAAAATTACAAAGGTAATCCCAGGATGCAAGTGAATCCTAAAAATAAGCTTAAGCCCAACTATTACAAGCACAATTCCTAAAGCAAATTTAAGATATTTTATTTTTTCAATAGCTCTGGATAAAACAAAATATAAAGAACGTAAGCCCAAAATAGCTAAAATATTGGAAGTATATATAATGAAAGGATTTCTTGTTATTGAAAATATTGCGGGCAAAGAATCTACAGCAAAAATAATATCAGAAAATTCAATTAACACTAAAGCAAAGAGAAGGGGAGTGGCTTTGTGTTTTTTGTGCTCAACAACAAAAAATTTATTTCCATGTAGTTTTGAGGAAAGAGGAATTATTTTTTGACAAAACTTCCAAAGTCTACTGTTGGCTAATGGTTCTTCTTTTTCTTTTATGAAAAAAATCTTCATTCCTGTGAAAACAAGAAATGCCCCAAATATATATAATAACCAACTAAACCTTTCCAGAAGCTCAACTCCTAAAAATATCATCAATGCACGCATAACAATTGCACTTAGAATACCGATAAAAAGAAGGCGATGTTGATATTGGGTAGGTATACTTAAGCTTTTAAAAATGACCGCAAATACCATTACATTATCAAGGCTTAAAACCTTTTCTATTTTATAGCTTGTGATGTATTCAAAAAAAGCTACTGATCCTAGGTCAACAAATATCCATGCGCTAAATGCCAATGACACGCTAATCCAAAACAGAGTCCACCCTAAAGCCTCTTTGTAAGTAGGTTGGTGTTCACGGCGATTAAATATTCCTAAATCAAGGGCTAAAAATAAAAGGATGAAAATGTTAAAAACAATCCAATAGGTTTGAGTGATCATTTGCTAACAATATTTTTTTGATCTATCTGTCTATAATCTTAGCGTGATTTAGAATCTTTTTAAAAACATTTTGTTATTTAGTTATTCAAGGCTGTCGGCACAAAACTTGCATGATATTTGGTATTAAATTAGTAATAAAAATTATGCCATTATTTTTTTTAGCTTGCTTATTACTTAGTGGGTGCAATCCATTTGGGGCATTTCGTCCAACCTCTGATGAAATACAAAGCGCAAATTGGGCACCAAATCCCGACAAACCAAAACCTAAGAAACAATTGTTTTGCTACAGAACTTTGGGAGAGCCTATGTGCTATGATCACGAACTTGGTGAAAGTGAGCGTCATAGGTTGATCGGAAAAACTGCAGAACCACAAGAAAAAGACCCACCTAAATCTGTTTTTTCTAGCTGGGTCCCAAGTGCTCTGCGTTAAATTGTAAGAGTTTAAAACGGAATATCGTCATTTAGTTCGTCGAAATGGCTAGGCAAGGCGCTACCGCCAGCATCGCCTTCAATACCATGGTGATCTCCGCCCCCCCTGCTATCTAGAAGTGTTAGCTCTCCACGGAAACGAGAAAGCACTACTTCGGTGCTATAGCGTTCAACATTATTACTGTCAGTCCATTTACGTGTTTGAAGGCTACCTTCTATGTAAACTTTAGAGCCCTTACGTAAATATTTCTCAGCAACTTCGCCTAAACGATCGTTAAATAACACAACTCTGTGCCACTCTGTGCGATCTTTGCGCTCGCCTGATTGCTTGTCTTTCCAGCTTTCACTGGTTGCAACAGAAAATGACACAATTTTTGTACCATCTTGCGCATTACGGACTTCTGGGTCTTTCCCCAAATTTCCAATTAAAATAACTTTATTTACGGAGCCTGCCATAATTGCCCTTTTGCTATGAAAAATTTATAGTGACACCAGTAGTTAACAAAATTATACAGAAGTTGGCAACATGGAAGTGGCATTTAGTGTTACACCAAATGCAGCAGTGCATATTCAGAAAGTCCTTGAAACTGAACCCCAGGGCAGCAGATTTCGTATTTCTGTGCAAGGCGGAGGGTGCTCAGGCTTTCAATATAATTTTTTAATTGATTCGCAATTAACGCAGGATGATAAGATTTTCACCCAAGGAACAACAGAAGTCGTGTTAGATTTTATTTCATTGGGATTGCTTAATGGTTCTCAGTTAGATTATGTGGAAGATTTAACCGGGGCAAAATTTGTCATAAAAAATCCCAACGCAGCATCCGCCTGTGGTTGCGGCAATTCTTTCTCGATTTGAACTTTATGAAAATAGTTACTTGGAACGTTAACTCAGTTCGTGCGCGGCTGCATCATGTTGAGAGTTTTTTGAAGGATCATCAACCCGATGTCCTATTATTGCAAGAATTAAAATGTGAAAAACATGCATTTCCATTATCGCTTGAAGAATTTGGGTACAATTGCGCTGTGTTTGGGCAAAAGACTTATAATGGAGTTGCGATTTTATCAAAATATCCTATCGAAGATGTCCAGATGGGAATTCCTAATTTTGAAGATGCATCGTCTCGTTATATTGAAGCATTCACAAACGGAGTGCGTGTAGCCAGCGTGTATGTGCCAAACGGTCAAGAAATTGATTCCGTAGCATATATGTATAAATTAAATTTTTTCCAAGCACTTTATAATCACGCCCAATACCTATTAACTTTGGATGAACAAATCGTGATTGGGGGAGACTTTAATGTGGCTCCTACGGATGATGATGTTTACAATCCAGTGCTATGGAAAAACCAAGTGTTATGCAGCACAAGAGAACGAGAGGCTTTTCGAAAAATTGTGTATGCAGGCTTTACTGATGCAATAGCTCAAAGTACCCAAGGTCCAATGCCTTATACTTGGTGGAATTATAGGCAAGGTGCATTTGCAAAGGATGGTGGTCTTCGGATTGATCATTTGCTACTATCACCCCAAGCAGCAGATAGCTTAAACACCACAACAGTGCACCGTTACATGCGTGGATTAGAAAAAGCTTCGGACCATGCGCCGGTTGAAGTAACGTTAAAAAATTAAAGGAGCAGAACGTGACAATTTCATTAACTGATGTTGCAAAAATTTCAAAATTATCAAGCATACGTTTAAGCGATGCTGAAAAAGTAGTTATGCAAACTCAGCTCGCAGGTATTTTTAGCTGGATAAATCAATTAACAGAAATTGATGTGAGCAATGTTAACTTAAATGATTTTCCGCAAGCACAAATGTTTGAGCGAGAAGATGTTGTTACAGCTCCTAATCAAGTAAAAGAAGTTACCCACAATGCCCCGCAAGTAGCACATGATATGTTCGCTGTGCCAAAAGTTGTTGAATAAGGAATGTCAATGGATACAAAAATTACATTAAGCCAAGCAAAGCAAATGCTTGAAAAAAAAGAATGTTCTTCAACAGAGTTGGTGCAGGCGTTTATTAATCAAGCAACTTCAAAGCGTGATCTGAATTGTTTTATTACAGAAACTTTTGACAATGCTCTTGTGCAAGCGGCGGAAGCGGATAAGCGAATTGCTAGTGGCAATGCTTTACCTTTAGATGGGTTACCTATTGCAAACAAAGATTTGTATTGTACTGAGGGTGTGCGTACTACTGCTGGTTCAAATATATTGAAGAACTTTATTCCCCCCTACGAATCAACTGTGTCAGGAAATTTAAAAAAGGCTGGTGCAATTAGCCTTGGTAAATTGAACATGGATGAATTTGCTATGGGATCAGCAAATTTAAATAGTGCTTATGGTCCTGTTGTTAATCCGTGGAGATCAACTTCTGAACCTTCGAAAGATTTAGTTCCAGGTGGTTCATCCGGTGGATCAGCTGCATCTATTGCTGCTGGTCTTTGTTTGGGAGCAACTGCTTCTGATACGGGTGGATCAATTCGCCAGCCAGCCGCTTTTTGCGGAATTACAGGCATTAAACCTACCTATGGATTATGCTCACGATGGGGTATGGTTGCCTTCGCTTCGTCATTAGACCAAGCAGGGCCAATGGCACATACAATTGCCGACTGTGCAACGTTGCTAAAGTATATGGCAAGCTATGACGATAAAGACGCTACCAGTCTAAATGTTGCAATTCCAGACTACACTGCTGCTCTAAAGCCTGCAGCAAAAGGATTACGGGTTGGATTGCCAAAAGAATACATGGAAGGCCTTAACCAAGAAGGTCAAGATCTTCTTCAAAAAGGCATCAGCTGGCTGAAAGCTGAAGGTGCTGAAATTGTTGAAATTTCCTTGAAAATGACAGCAGCTGCGTTGCCAACTTATTATATTGTCGCTCCAGCAGAAGCCTCGGCAAATCTAGCTCGCTACGACGGTGTTCGCTATGGGGCACGAGTAGACAGTGCAACTCTTGATGAAATGTACCAGAGCACGCGCCATGATGGATTTGGAGCAGAAGTAAAGCGTCGTATCATGATTGGTACTTACGTTCTTTCTGCAGGGTACTACGATGCTTATTACACAAGAGCGCAAAAAGTAAGAAAACTGATATCTCAAGACTTTGATTGTGCTTTTGAGAAAGTTGACGTGATTTTGACACCAACTACTCCAGGAGCTGCTTTTGGTCT
>CAMDPB010000013.1 GCA_945903885.1 Candidatus Finniella inopinata | reverse complement strand
AAATTTTCTTTGACGATTTTCAAAAAACGAGTATTATCACCTAGCGCCCCTGTGGTGGAACTGGTAGACGCGGCAGACTCAAAATCTGTTGTCCTAGGACGTGGGAGTTCGAGTCTCCCCGGGGGCACCACCTTTTTAGGGCTTTATTAATTTATTTACGTTATCATTGGCTGAGTCAGTTTTTTGAGGATATATGCGCCGCAAAACTAATCGCGTGTTCCGGTATTTTTTTCCGGTAGCTATAATAGGTACAAGTTTAGTTTTTCTAACTGAAGGATCATCGGAAGGTGTCGTTCAAGAGGCCATTTCTGCAAAAGAAACGCCTGTTACAGAATCTGAAAAAACTCAAGCTAAGATGCTCAAAATGGTATCGCATAATCCACAAACACAAGCACGCCTATTTGTTAATGCTAATGAGGCGATTCAATGTGGTGACAAAATAACATTGAACAACCCAGTTGGTACTTTTGAAAAACCAGAGGGGCCAGCTTCACTAAAATCAGCTCAAGCATCTTACTATGAAGCAAACCGCGAAGTGCATTTTTTAAAAAAAGTTAGTTTTGACCACCACTCAGGACTTAAGGCAACAACTGAACATGCGGTCCTCAACACACAAACACAAGATATTAGCGGCAATCGAGGAGTAGAAGCTTGCCATCAAGACAATACAATTACTGCAAAGTCCTATGAAATTCAAACAGGGAAAAATGTTATGTGTTTCAGTGGAAATGTTTGCTTGAATGTTTCTCGAAAAAATATTAAGTAGCAGTTTTTAGACATTTACCACAATCCTTTTGGCATATTAGGGCAACATCAGCTATGGTGGCGTGTAACAAATAATAATGAAAACCAATCCATGGAAAAATGCGGCTTTATTGCTATTCTAGGCGCCCCTAATGCGGGGAAATCCACTCTTGTAAATCAGTTGGTTGGGCAAAAAGTCTCAATTGTTTCACCAAAAGTTCAAACCACGCGCAGTCGAATTATGGGAATTGCGCTTAAAGATAATTGCCAACTTATCTTGGTAGATACACCGGGAATTTTCGAAGCTAAAAAGAAGCTAGATGTTGCTATGGTCAAAGAAGCTTTTGACGCCAGCGCCGATTCTGATGCAAATATTTTAGTTATTGATGTTACTAAGCCCAACATGCCATTAGCTCAGCAACTGTGCCAACAACACAAAAAAGGTCTGATCGTTTGCCTTAATAAAATTGATTTAATCGATAAAGACAAACTTTTAAAAATGGCAAACTCGGTTAATTCTTTTGAAAACGTCAAATGCATATTTATGATCAGCGCCCTGCATAGTGATGGTGTGGATGACTTAGCTAAGCATTTATGCGGTATTATGCCAGAAGGTCCGTGGCTATATCCTGAAGATCAAATAACCAACATTCCTGTGCGATCATGGGCAGCTGAAGTAACGCGTGAGCAAGTTTTTCTACAGTTACACCAAGAAGTTCCTTATAACATATTTGTGGAATCCGAAAGCTGGGAAGAATTTGATAATGGTTCGGTAAAAATTAGCCAAGCTATTGTTGTTTCCAGAGATAATCACAAGGGAATTGTGCTGGGTAAAGGTGGTCAGACTTTGAAAAATATTGGACAAGCCGCCCGAACCGAACTTGAAACTCAACTTGAGCGCCGCGTGCATTTAAAGTTGTTTGTAAAAGTTGAAGAAGATTGGCAAGAACGCACATGGGCTTTGCGAGCTTTTGGTATAGGGGTTTAATTTTACGATAAGCTGATAAGTTTATGGTGAAAAAATGGAAAATAAGCCATCAAGAATTATGCTTTTCGGACGACCAGGAAGTGAAAAATATCCGAATGTTAAATTTGTGAAGATAAGTAACGTCAGAGATTTACAAAAAGTTAAGCTGTCTTTTTATGAGCGGTGATTTTTCAAATGATTATTGAGAAGCAAAGTATGAATGAAGAAACAACCATTATTCGCATCGCCACAACAAGCGATGCACTAGGTCTTTTACCATTAATGGAACAATTAGGTTATCCACAAAACTCTCAAGACTTTGAAAAACGTCTTGAAATATTTATGAGTAAGGAAGGCTATGGTGTTGCCGTTGCTGAAAAATCCAAGATAATAATAGGCTTAGTTGCGTGGTCAAAAACAACGATTTTTGTATCTACTGCATCAAGAATTCATATTGAAGGTTTAGTTGTGAACAAGCAATATCGCGGCCAAGGCATCGGTAAAAGAATGATGAATTTTGTGGAAAATATTGCAAAAACTTTGAGTCCTTGCATTATTGACCTAACATCAGGACTTCGACGTGCAAAAGACGGATCACATGAATTCTATAAAGCATTAGGCTACAAAAATGATGGCCCTATGGCTAAGTTATATTTAAGGAAAGAAGTATGATTTATTTTCTTGATTTTTCCATTACTTCCAACTCATACAATTTGGCTTCTTTAAGAAACGCATAAAAACCAATCGACATACTATGTATGAAACCCTGCACACCGTTTAAAAATAAACGTTTTAAAAAATAGGCCCGGAAAAACGCCCAGAAAAAACTAAAAACCAATTTTAAAATATTGGATTTTTTCTTTCGCGCAAACTTAGTGCATGCAGCAAGAGTTGAGTACTGGTTATTTTTTTGAACCATTTTTTCGATTGATGAAAGGCCGTGATGATAGATCACTCCCCTTACTGAATTAATTTTTCCTTTTATAGAAATAGATTCATGAACTAATACATCCAAATTATACTCACCATGAGTCTTTTTAAAAAAACGAATTTTATCGGCATGCTTAGAAAATGGATGAGCTGTTTTTCCTAAAAAAACCTCAGCTAATGGGCACGAAAGTGCATCACAGTTATCCATAGTAATTGTATTTCTAATATCATTTTTTAATTCATCAGATAATATTTCATCAGCATCAAGATTAAGCACCCAATTATTCGTACATTTACTCAAAGCAAATGCTTTTTGTTTGGCATACCCCAACCAAGGCTGATGATAAATTGTGACGTTTGAAAATTTTTCCGCAATACCAAGAGTTTGGTCAGTGCTACCGCTATCAACCAAAATAACTTCTTTGAATTCTTTTACATTTTCAAGCAACCGCTCTATATGCTGCTCTTCATTGCAACAAATTATGTAAACACTTGCATTAATGGAAGTCATAATTTGTAACGCCCCCGACTAAGTATTAAATAAAACTGAATCATGTTTATGCACCCACTTATGCTAAGTCTTGGGAGTGCGTATGGGTTTGAATGATCAAAAGCAGCAATAGCTTTTTTGGTAGTTACTGCAGTCGTAAAACCAGCATTTTTCACCATTTGCACATGCTGTTCGTTGTAACGCCCGTAGGGATAGGCGAAAGACTCGCACGAAATACCCGTTAGTTTTTCAACAGCTTCCTTTGATTGAGCAATTTCTTTTTGGGCGGTTTCATTATCTACCTTAGTTAAATTCACATGGGTCATTGTATGGGCACCGAATTCAACAAAACCACTAGTTTGCATTTCTTTAATTTGAGAAGGAGTTAATGCCTCAACATCCTGAATATCAGGAGTTAAATAAATTGTTGCAGGCACTTTATATTTTTTTAAAAGCTCAAATAAATAGGTGTAATTTCCAACGAACCCATCATCAAAAGTTAATACAGCATGCCTTGCAAGCTTATTAAAATTCGGCAAATCAGATATTTTTAAAAATGCATATTGTTTCTTAATTAAATATTGAATTTGTTTTTCTAATAATTCAGGTGACATGTTCATGCCACTAGGAAGTTCTTTTGATGTGTTGTGATACATCAAAATTCGAGGCCACGAAGATTTTTTTACCGGTCGCCAAAAATTGTAATGAGCAAAAAATGCCACAGCAACTAAGCTCAAAACAATAAATACAAGAATCATTCGCAGAGATTTTAACAAAAATTAATGCACTAAAGCTAACAGCTAAGTCTTTTTCATGAAATAGCTATTTTTATTAGAGATAAAAAAGTCGAATTGGACGCTTTCCCAAATTTTTAGTATAAGGTATGTATGAAACTTTTTAACTTAACGGGATATGGATTCTTTATCATTAATTATTATTAGCTGTGGGGCTTTGGCTATCGTATATGCCATTTTCGCAGCTAGCAGTGTTTTTGCATGCAGTGCCGGAACAGATCGAATGCAAGAAATTGCACAAGCAATTCAAGAAGGAGCAAAAGCTTATCTTAACCGTCAATACAGCACAATTGGGGTTGTTGGCGTTATTATAGCCGTTGCACTTGGATTTTTTATGTCAAATTTAGTGGCAATTGGCTTTATATTGGGGGCTTTGTTGTCAGGATGCGCTGGCTACGTGGGCATGAATGTGTCAGTACGTGCTAACGTACGTACAGCAGAAGCAGCTCGCAAAGGTCTAGCTCCAGCACTTTCTATTGCTTTCAAAGCAGGTGCTGTTACTGGTCTTTTAGTAGTGGGTCTTGGCCTACTAGGCGTTGCCTTATACTATTTTTATTTAATCAATGCAGAAGTTGAACAGCGTCAACTACTAGAAGCATTAATTGCTCTAGGATTTGGTGCCTCACTTATTTCTATTTTTGCTCGTCTTGGTGGTGGTATTTTTACTAAAGGTGCTGACGTAGGTGCTGACCTTGTAGGAAAACTTGAAGCTGGAATCCCAGAAGATGACCCACGCAATCCTGCAGTTATTGCAGATAACGTTGGTGATAACGTTGGTGACTGCGCAGGAATGGCGGCAGATCTTTTTGAAACATATGTAGTAACTATAGTTGCTTCTATGCTTTTAGCAGCCATCTATTTTACAGGCGATCTACAACAAAAATTGATGACTTATCCATTAGCATTAGGTGCTGTATGTATTGTTGGCACAATTGCTGGAACATTTTTTGTGCGCCTCAGCAAAGACAACAATATCATGAAAGCACTTTACAAAGGCTTAATTGCTGCATCAGTTCTTTCAGCAGGCCTAATCTTTTGGGTCACAAACCATATGTTTGGAAGCGTAACAGAAGCCATGGTTATCAATAACCAAAGCTTTAGCGTAACTTCTTTGCATATATGCGGCCTAACTGGCTTAGTTGTTACGGGATTGTTAGTATGGGTAACTGAGTATTACACTTCTACAAACTATTGCCCTGTGCGAAGCATTGCTCAGTCTTCCACGACTGGACATGCAACAAACATTATCCAAGGTTTGGCTGTTTCGTTGGAATCAACTGCGCTTCCCGTTGTAATTATTTGCATGGGAATTTTGGTTGCTCACCTTCAAGCAGGCATATTGGGTATTACTGTTGCTGCAACAACAATGCTAGCTTTGGCTGGTATGGTTGTAGCACTTGACGCATACGGACCTGTTACTGATAACGCCGGTGGAATTGCAGAAATGTCTGAATTGCCAAAATCAGTTCGCACAGTTACTGACGCATTAGACGCCGTTGGAAACACAACAAAAGCTGTAACTAAAGGATATGCCATCGGCTCTGCTGGTTTAGCTGCTCTTGTGCTCTTTTCTGCTTACACTCAAGATCTGAAACACTATTTCCCATCTCTTTCTGTGGAATTTAGCTTAGAAGATCCATACGTACTTATTGGCTTGCTAATTGGTGGCATGTTACCGTTCTTGTTCGCTTCTATGGGTATGAAAGCCGTAGGACGTGCAGGAAGTGCAGTTGTAGTTGAAGTGCGCCGTCAATTCAAGGAAATCCCTGGCATTATGGAAGGCACAGCTCGCCCAGATTACAGCGCAGCTGTTGATATGCTTACAAAATCGGCGATAACAGAAATGATTATTCCATCTATGTTACCTATAGTAGCTCCAATTGCAATTTACGTAATTGTGAACTTTGTTGTAGGTCAGGCCGAAGCTTTTTCAGCATTAGGCGCAATGCTAATGGGCACTATCGTAACTGGATTGTTCGTAGCTATCTCTATGACATCAGGTGGTGGAGCTTGGGATAATGCAAAGAAGTACATTGAAGATGGTCACTTTGGTGGCAAAGGGTCTGAAGCCCATAAAGCTGCAATTACAGGCGACACAGTAGGCGATCCTTACAAAGACACTGCTGGTCCTGCAATTAACCCAATGATTAAGATTATCAACATTGTAGCATTGTTAATGTTGGCAATTCTTTCTCGCTAGTACACTAGTAATAACACAAAATAAAAAACCCGCTTTATTGCGGGTTTTTTTCTTGATGCTGGTTTTTGATTATATCCACAAGCCCATCTGCATAATTTTTGAATTTCACCCTGTAACCATGTGCCGCAATTTTTTCAGCGCTCACTTTTTTACAATCTTGATAAAATTCAAAGGCCATAGGTAATAAATTTGCCTGATCAAATGAAACTAAGGGCGGATAATTCTTACCAAGTAAATCACACGCAAATTCCACAACTGCCCTAGAAGGCGCGGGCAAATTGTCAGCCAAATTATAAATACCCGTTAGTCCGTTTGAAAAAGCAAAATGACTAAACCCAGCAATGTCCTCAACGTGAATACGTGAAAAAACATGCCCTGGCTTATCAATTCTTTTGGCACTTGCTGCATCTAGTTGATCAAAAACAGAACGGCCAGGACCATAAATTCCAGCAATTCTTAACACACATGCATTTGGAAGCGCCATCCATTTTTTCTCAATCTCAAGACGCTGACGCCCCCTTTCATTACTTGGATTGCA
The DNA here is from genome assembly GCA_945903885.1 of Candidatus Finniella inopinata. Lineage (GTDB taxonomy): Bacteria > Pseudomonadota > Alphaproteobacteria > Paracaedibacterales > CAITNM01 > CAITNM01. The sequence goes on along the minus strand of CAMDPB010000013.1, from coordinate 4,687 downwards.
CAAACTTTCTTCAGTAACCCAATCCCCCTGATGATCTCCATACACGCCAGTGCTAGAACAATAAGCAGCCCAACACGTTGGCAAATATTTTTCAAGTACAGGGTCAGCCCCACCAATTGGTGGAATCGTTGAAATAATTCCATCAGCCTCAGGCAAATAATCATCAAAATGAAGTACTGAAACGTTTTTATCTGTAACATTTTCAGGGTGGCGAGTTACAACAATAACTTTATTTTCTGGTAATAACTCTTTAATCAAAAATTTTGCAACGTAACCGTATCCAAATATCGCAAGCGATCTCATGCAATCTAGCCTTTTTAAGGTTCGCACTATAATATCAAGAAAATATTTTGATAAACAGCATAATGACCACTTACCAAGATCAAAAAGCCATTCAGTTAACAAAGGAATTACGCGAATATCTTTTACAGGTTGGCGTTCGTGAACCAGCGTGCTTAAAAAAATTGCGTGAACAAACAGCAAACATGCCTGAACGAAACATGCAAATTCTGCCCGAACAAGGTCAATTCATATCAATGCTTGTAAGAATTCTGTCCCCTAAGCGTATTTTAGAAATAGGAACATATACCGGGTATAGCTCCTTATGCATGGCACTTGCATTACCAAATGTGCAAATTACTGCGCTTGATAAAAATGCAGAATGGACCAAAATTGCTCAAAAATACTGGAAAGAAGCTGAAGTTAGTAATCGTATTCAACTAATCATAGGTCCAGCACTTGAAACACTTAAAACTCTTCAAAATCAATCATTTGATCTTATTTTTATCGATGCAAATAAAAGCCATTACCCAGAATACTACGAAGAAAGCTTAAGAGTTGCCAGTGCAAAGGGAGTCATTCTTATTGATAATGTTTTATGGAATGGTCGTGTTATTGATGCTGCTCATTCAGATTCAGGAACAAAAGCCATTCGCAAATTAAATGACCTAATAAAAAGCGATACACGCGTAGATATTTGCATGTTGCCGATTGGCGATGGGCTAACAATAATCAAGAAAAAGGGATAATGGTAGCGGAGGAGGGACTCGAACCCCCGACACCCGGATTATGATTCCGGTGCTCTAACCAGCTGAGCTACTCCGCCATAAGGCGTAATATAAGATCTGACTGAAAATTTGTCAAATAATTTGAAATCACCAAGGCATTTTTCTAACTTGAAGATGCTTCACAAGAATTTGGCGTTGCAGCCGTTGTTCACCAAAAAACTACAACGACCTTTAAAATAGTACCATATAACCATCGATGCAAGCATTTTTTAGATATCAGCTATGCATTAAACTGTTGATAAAGATCTTCGTAATCTACTGCTGTTTTTTCATTATAAAAATACAGGCCCAACCCAATTGATTCTAGTATGCCAATCCTGCCCCATAAACGTCCTTATTCAAAATTTCTCAAAACAGATTTCCACCGTTACGTCATGACAGCTGAATAATACACAGGAAAAAAGAGAAGGAAAGAGAGGGAGAAAAGCGAAAATTCAAAACCCAAATAAATTTGCGTACTAAGCGTAGCCTAGCGCTTGGCTAATATCTAGAATAACAAGGTCTTTTCGTGCACAATCCCTGACATAGAAGTATATAAACATTGCTTGAAAGGCTAGTTTTTTGTAGACTACGCCTACGTATGTTTTAGAGAGCTTTATGTCATTTGAGGTAAAATTAGACCGGTTAGTTACTCATCATCAAGAGTTACAAGACCTGTTAGCGCACCATGACATGAAGGATGCTAAAGAATTTGCTCGTCTTTCCAAGGAATATAGTGATCTCACTGAAATTTCAGAGGTAATTTTAGACCTCAGAAAAACCCAGCGAGAAAAAGCTGATTTAGAAGCAATGCTCCATGATTCGTCACTAGATGCTGACATGAAAGCCATGGCACAGCATGATTATGATGCCATCCTGCAAAGCCTTCCTGATTTTGAACAAAAAATTAAAGTTTTATTGTTACCAAAAGATGCTGATGATGAACGTAACGCCATTTTAGAAGTGCGTGCAGGCGCTGGTGGTGATGAAGCAGGTTTATTTGCTGCCAATCTATTTCGCATGTACCAGCGATACGCTGCAAACAAAGGATGGAAATTTGAAATTATTGCCCTAAGTGATACAGGCCTTGGAGCCATTCGTGAAGCAAGCGCTAGTATTGCAGGTAAGGGTGTGTTTGCAAGATTGAAGTTTGAATCTGGCGTACACAGAGTCCAACGAGTTCCAGAAACAGAATCAAGCGGCCGCGTGCATACATCAACAGCAACAGTGGCTGTACTTCCAGAAGTGGAAGATGTAGACATTCAGATTGATGAAAAAGATCTTCAAATTGATGTGTACAGAGCTTCAGGCGCTGGTGGCCAGCATGTTAACACAACTGATAGCGCGGTGCGCATAACCCATATTCCAACAGGGGTCATTGTGACATGCCAAGATGAACGTTCCCAGCATAAAAACAAAGCCAAAGCGATGAAAATTTTGCGCGCAAGAATTTATGAAGCGGAACGTCAACGCAAGGAAGATGAGCGGTCCGCAAGCCGTAAAGGGCAGGTGGGTACGGGTGATAGATCTGAGCGTATTCGCACCTACAATTTCCCACAAGGGCGCGTTAGCGATCACCGCATTAACTTAACTCTTTATAAAATTTTACAAATTGTTGAAGGTGAAGCATTAGACGAACTCATTGATCCACTAATTTCCAATGACCAAGCAACACGACTAGCAGACGCAATTGATTAAACGGGGGACATTATGGCAGGACATTCGCAGTTTAAAAATATTATGTATCGCAAGGGCGCGCAAGATGCGAAGCGTGCCAAAATGTTTGCAAAAATTGCACGAGAAATTATTGTTTCTGTAAAATCAGGAGGGGCTGAGGCTTCTTCAAATCCACGGCTGAGGGCGGCTTTGGCTTCCGCACGAAGCGCTAATATGCCAAAAGACAATATTGATAGAGCAATTAAAAAAGCCAGTGGTGGAGACGATCTAAGTCAATACGAAGAAGTGCGTTATGAAGGTTACGGAGTTGCTGGGGTGGCAGTAATTGTTGAAACTTTAACTGATAATCGCAATCGAACCGCTTCTGAAGTGCGCTCTACTCTTAGTAAAAATGGTGGAAATTTAGGAGAAACCGGAAGCGTTGGTTTTTGTTTTGAGCGTTTGGGTATGCTGCATTTTGATGTATCAAAATTTAGCTTTGATCAAGTGTTTGAAGCAGCAGTTAATGCAGGTGCCGACAATGTGGAAACTATTGACGATGTTCATGAAGTAACTTGCCCACTTGAAAGCTTTGCTGCGGTTCGCGATTCTTTAATTGAAACCTTAGGAGATCCTAGAGAAGCAAAAATAATGTGGAAGCCACTAACTACAATTGTCGTCAATGCAGATCAGGCAAAAACATTATTTAAAATAATAGATACGTTAGAAGATAGTGATGACGTGCAAAACGTTTACACAAACGTAGAGATACCTGAAGACGTATTAAAAACTCTAAGTTAGTTGGAATGGAGCTGCGTGGAATTGCTTAGCTTATACACTGGCGCAAGAACCACCATCAAAATAAGCCACCAACTTTGCCAAATACTAATGCCCGTTGCAGCTACACAAAGGGCACTTCCCCAAAATGCTATTGTATAACTCTCTGATTTATCGTACTGCTTAATCCAATAGCTAATCCAGGCTATGCAAGCTAGCATTACTCCAATAGCACCAAGCTCAAGCCAAATTTGCAGCATAAAATTATGAGGATGCAAACAATTTTCAGGAGAGAATAATACTAACTTTTCGCGCCCGGTTGTAATGGTAATGTCTTCACCCCGAACGGAAAGAAAGCGATAACGAGAACTGCCAAAACCAAATCCAGTCCAAAAACGCTCAAAGATCTGCTTGGTAACAGAGTGCCAAATAAATAATCTATGAGTGTAGCTGGGATCAAGAACAGTTGCCCATTGCGTATATTGCTCATGAGATAACACACGAAAAATAAATGGCAAAACACCCCAAACAGCTGGCATACCATAAATAAACATTGTTCTTAAAAAGCCAGGTAAAAATTTATGCATGACTAAGGCCCCTGACCCTAAGAGGACCCCTAAAGCGGCAGCATCACTTGAACCATGTTGTAGAGTCCAAAAGAGCAATATTAAAATACAAACCTGCGCCCATTTTTTGAAATATTTCAAATTCATCCAAATAGCTAAGCTGCAAGAGACGCAACCGTGAATTAAAGCTTGAGAAATTTGTTGGTCAATGATTCGGTATAGCGTACCTCCAAGTTGAAGATTAATACAAAAAATCATCAAAAAAATTGCTAACAGTGAGCCAGCAATAAATACGATCGATTGAAACTGTTGGTGCTTTTGGTGGCTAAATTGATTATAGCTATTCCACCAAAACCATCCACCTAGCATAATTGCCGTGACCTTGATGTACATCTGCATGGCTTTGGAAAAATCAACCGCCCAGAACGTGCTTAAGGCGCACCATGCTATAAATATAATGGTTATTGGATTTGTTATTTTTCTACTGAAATCGTGCTTTTTGAATTGAAAAAGACAGAACCCAAGCAGCATCAGAAATGGGTATATATTCCCATGCGGTAATGGCAAGCATAAAAACACAATAAGAAAAAGGAAAACCTTATAAAACAAAAAACTCTGTAATTGCATGCCAAAAAATAATGT
>CAMDPB010000012.1 GCA_945903885.1 Candidatus Finniella inopinata | reverse complement strand
AAATGTTTTGCAGTAAGGAACGAGGTGTTGTTACAGCTTCAATAAATACTTTCGATAGTGAGATTAGTACTATTGAACGGAGAATGCGGCGCTCTAAAACGGATTCATCTCTAATGCGCGCTATTCAAGAGCAATTTGTGAAAAAAGATGTTGTGCTGGGGAAAATGCAAAGGACTTTCTTAGGTTTGCAAAGTATTAACAGTCTGGATTGTAATGTTTTTACAGCAGCATTTCTACATTTGAAGTGGGCACACGGTATAGATCCTAAGGATATTAAAAATGAAAAATTACTTCATAGAGCTATGAGAAATATGATAGAGAAAGGAGTGGTTTTTAAGAGTAAAAGTAAAACCCCTCTAGTGAGTGTATATGAACTTCTAAATAGGAGCATAGGTACATGGTATTGTGCAGAGCTTGATCGCAAAACCAATACTATTTCTAAATTTTTAAAATTATCTGCTTATAGGGCAATGGGATCATTTTTGGGCAGCCTGGCTCACGTTATAGATTGGTTTAGTTTGCCATCCAGAGACTGAATTGCTTGGAGTGTGATGCAAAAAGCTAATGCATACTGCTATAAAAACTTAATCTCTAAAGCTTCAATGGTACGTAATTCATCACGAAGGGTTGCTGCTTTTTCAAATTCCAAATTACTTGCTGCTGTTTTCATATCTTTCAGTAACTGATTTTTTTTCTTTTCAATATCTTTACCTGAAAGATCTTTAAGCGGAGAATCAGAAGCTTGTTGTTTTTTACGCAGGTCCAGAGACGATGAAATTGTTTTTTTGATTGTCTCAGGGGTTATGCCATGGGCTTCATTATGGGCAATTTGCTTGTTTCTGCGCCGTTCGGTTTCTTCTAGTGCCCCTTTTAAGGAACCTGTCATTTTATCTGCATAAAGAATTACGCGACCTTCCACGTTTCGTGCAGCACGGCCAATGGTTTGAATAAGAGAGGTTTTTGAACGTAAAAATCCTTCTTTATCAGCATCTAAAATGGCAACAAGACCGCACTCAGGAATATCTAATCCTTCTCGCAAAAGGTTGATGCCTATCAAAATGTCAAAATCCCCAAAACGAAGTCCGCGAATTATTTCAATACGTTCAAGGGTTTCAATGTCAGAGTGCAAATAACGAACGCGCATATTTGCATCATTCAAATACTCAGTTAGGGCTTCGGCCATTTTTTTAGTAAGGGTTGTTACCAAAACCCTGAACCCTTTGGCAACCGTTTGACGGCATTCTTCCATCAGGTCATCAACCTGGTGATCACATGGTTTAATGGTGCAAATAGGGTCAACAAGACCGGTTGGGCGAATCAACTGTTCAACAAATACACCTTCAGTTTGAGCTAATTCCCAGGGACCTGGTGTTGCTGAAATAAATAAAGTTTGCGGACGAAAGTTGTTCCATTCCTCAAACATTAATGGACGGTTATCTTTACACGATGGCAATCTAAATCCGTGTTCAGACAATACTTCTTTGCGTGCGCGGTCTCCTTTATACATTCCGCCAATTTGTGGAACACTTACGTGGCTTTCATCAACAAACAACATTGCATCTTTTGGTAGGTATTCAAATAGAGTAGGGGGTGGTTCACCAGGGGCACGTCCGGTTAAATACCTTGAATAGTTTTCAATGCTTGCGCAGGAGCCAGTTGCTTGCATCATTTCTACGTCAAATTTAGTGCGCTGTGAAAGCCGTTGGGCTTCTAAAAGCTTGCCCAATTCTTCAAGCTCATTAACACGCACAACAAGTTCAGCTTGAATTTTTTTAATAGCTTGCTGAATGGTAGGGCCAGGTGTTGCATAATGGCTGTTAGCAAACACGCGAATTTCTTCGAGTTTTGCAAATTTTTCACCAGTTAGAACATCCATTTCTGAAATGCTTCAATTTCATCGCCAAAAAAACTTAGGCGCCATGCACGATCAGCAAAATGGCTTGGAAAAATATCAAGCACATCGCCACGGCTTCGAAATGTTCCACGTGCAAAAGCCAAATCATTTCGCTTGTACTGTAATAAAATAAGGTTTTGCATAAGCTGTTGCTTATCAAGCATTTGCCCAACTTTAAGTGGCACGGTCATTTCGCTATAGGTGTTTGCGCCACCAATGCCATAAATACAGGAAACACTGGCAACTACTATAACATCACGTCGTTCTAGCATTGACCGGGTGGCTGAATGTCGCATTCGATCTATTTGTTCATTGATAGACGCAGTTTTTTCAATAAATGTATCTGTTCTTGCGACGTAAGCTTCAGGTTGATAATAGTCGTAATAGGAAACGAAATACTCAACCGCATTGTTTGGAAAGAATTCTTTCATTTCAGAATATAATTGAGCGGCCAAAATTTTATTAGGCGCCATTACTAATGACGGGCGTTGCAAATGTTGAATGACTTGCGCCACGGTAAATGTTTTTCCTGAGCCTGTAACGCCCAGCAAAACTTGATCGCGTTCACCTGCCTGAAAGCATTTAATGATTTCTTTTATGGCAGCTGGCTGATCGCCTGCTGGCTGAAATGGTGACTCAAGTGCAAAAGCAGGACTTGTTTCGCTACGTTCGTTATATAGCAATGGAACAATGGAGGTCATGATTTTGTATTCTAAATGGGTTCTGTATTATTGATGGACTAGAGCGATGTCGCAAGAGTAAAATCAATGGTTCATCATCTTTGTTAGATATGGAGATTTTTATGACATATAAATCTATTGAGGTTGTGCCTTGCAATTCTAATTGGCCTCAGCTATTTGAGGCAGAGGCCTATCTTATCAAACAAAAATTGGGCGATAATTTTCTTGAAATTCATCATGTTGGCTCTACTTCTGTGCCAGGTCTATGCGCGAAACCTATCATTGATATTATTTTGGTTGTAATAAATTCTGCAGAATCAATAGATCCATTAGAATCCATTGACTTTAAGTTCAAGGGTGAAATGAATATACCTTTTCGTTCTTATTTTAGTAAAAAAACTGAAACACCCATACACCTTCACGTATATGAGCCAGAAAGCCCAGAAATCGAATTGAATTTATTATTTAGAAATTTTCTAAGATCAAATTCAAAAGCGTGTGCCGAATACGCTAGTCTGAAGCTTGTTCTTGCTGAAGAACAAAAAAAATATAAAAATGCGCCACCTATGTTTTCTCATTACACGTTAGGAAAGAACGCTTTCATTCAAAAAATTCTGCAGCAAGCGAGGTTTGATAAATTACGCCTGATGCATTGCACCCATTATACAGAATGGGAAGCAGCCAAAGTATATCGTCAGAAATATTTTTTTGATAAAGTTCCTATGGCTGATCCTTACACTTGGACATTTAACCACGCAGAACATACACATTTTGTGTTATATAAAGGCACTCAAATTATTGGGTATGCGCATTTGCAACATTGGCCAAATCAGCGGGCAGCCATGAGTATTATCGCTATTGATGAAGCATTTAGAAATCAAAAATATGGTAGCTATTTACTGGGGCTTTGTGAAAGGTGGTTGAAGTTACATGGTGTGAAAAGTTTGCATGTGCAGTCTTCTCCACAGGCATATAATTTGTATTGTCAACATGGTTACACAGAAATGCCTTTTAATGATCCCGATAATTATGAAAGCGATGCACAAGATATTGATGTGGGGAAAATTTTATGAAAATTCACCAATCCACTTTAACAGCTGAACTTAAAAATAAAATATATGAAGAATTTAGTAGTGCAGCCATTAAAGCAACCGGCATAAATGGCTTAAATGAAGAGCCAATTTCTTTTGAGCGAAGAGAAGGCTCCAGTATTATAGGTTGTGTTGTCGTGCAAATGTTTTGGGGGCAACTGCATATTAAATATCTTTTTGTGGAAGAAAACTATCGTTGTTTGGGTATTGCTACAGAATTAATGCAGCATGCTTTTAACTATGCAAAATCATGTAACTGTACATTTGCGTTTGTTGAAACCATGAATTTTCAGGCTGTTGGATTTTATCAAAAACTAGGATTCAATGTTGAACTATCTCGTGGTGGATACGATAAAAATTCCAGTATGAATTATCTGAAGATGGATTTATGAGGAGCTTTTTTAGCTAAACAAATGGCTTTTCTCAAGAATTGGTTTTGCATTTCTGTTGTGATTTCGACTGGCGTGTTCTTTTAATTCGTACAATGTTTGCAGCGCTTGTTTTGGTGATAAATCATCAGGTTTAATTCCACGCAAAAACTTTAACATATTTGATTCCTCAATCGATGACTGAGTAGTTATTGTGGGGGTATTTTCGGAAGTTGTGCTTGTCCCGATTTCTTTTAAAATTTCCTGAGCTCGCGCAATAACAGTTTTTGGCAGGCCAGCCAGTTCGGCCACATGAATTCCGTATGATTTATCGGCAGAACCTTCAATAATTTCATGGAGAAACACAACGCTTCCACTGTGTTCAATAATTTTCATGGTTAAAAGCTTAACAGGGTGATGCGCTGCCAAATCAACCAATTCGTGGTAGTGCGTTGCGAAAATGCAGCGTGCTTTTATGTTATTAATAATATGTTCGCTAACCGCACTTGCTATAGCTAGGCCATCTTGGGTGGAAGTGCCGCGGCCAATTTCATCTAATATAATGAAAGATCTATCAGTTGCTTGGTGCAAAATACTTGCGGTTTCAACCATTTCCACCATAAAAGTTGAACGCCCAGCAGCCAAGTCGTCGGCAGCTCCAATTCGTGAAAATATTTGATCCACAATTCCAATTTCAGCGTGAGCTGCAGGAACAAATAAACCGCAATGAGCCATCCAAATAATTAAGGCATTCTGTCTAAGGTAAGTGCTTTTTCCTGCCATATTTGGCCCGGTCAAAAGGGCAAATGGTTGTTCAGAAAGGCTACAATTATTAGGGGTGAAAGTGTTAGAAGTGTACGTTTCCACAATTGGGTGGCGGCCACTTTTAATATTAAGAACTGGTGCTTCGCCTAATATAGGACGCACAAAATTTTTCACTGTGGCTAATTCTGCCATACTGCTAGTAACATCAATTTCTGCAATCAATAAGGCAAGAACTTCTAGCTGTTCCCGGTGTTGTAAAATCTGAGCACACAAGCCTTGGAATATTTTTATTTCTTGTGCAATTGTGGCTGCTGCTGCGCTAACTAATTTTGTTGCTAATTCTTGCAGTTCAACTGTCATATATCTGGCGCCATTGCTAATTGCTTGGCGGTGGAAAAAAGCTTCAGGTACTTTGCTTAAATGGCTAGCGCTGACTTCAATATAATATCCAATTAAGTTATTGGTTCGAATTTTTAAATTCGAAATGCCCGTTTCGCTTTGGTAGCGCTGTTCTAATTCTTTTAATTGCTGTGCGCCGTTGTCACGTATGTACCGCAGTTCATCTAATGTAGAATCGACATTGGCTTTAATTAGTCCGCCATCTTGAATAGTGGCTGGTAGATGCTCTTCCAAGGTTTGTTCTAAAGTACTCATTAAATCTAATGGCACATCAAAAGTCCAAAAAGATTGTTGATCAAGCATTTGACTTAGAGTTTGTGCCACAGATAGTACTTGAGTAATTGCTTTTAAATCTCGGGGTAGGGCTCTTTCCAGGGTAATGCGTATGAGAGCGCGTTCACTATCGGGGCAATGGGCCAAAGCATTTCTAAGCATGACCCGTACGTCACCTTGCTTTGCAAACCAATCAATTTTATTTAAGCGTTGATTGATTGCTGCAATGTCATTAAGAGGATGAGTTAGTTGTTCAAAAAGTAACCTTCCCCCAACTGCAGTTTGGGTATTATCTAACGTGTGTAGCAATGACCCATCAAAATTACCTTTTAATGTGCGAACAATTTCAAGATTGCGGCATGACTGTGCGTCAACTTTTACAAAGCTGTCATTATATATGCGCTTCGGGGAACGCAAATGCCGATTTTTTTCTTGTTGGGTTAATTGTACGTAATCACATAAAACCCCTGCAGCTTGAATTAACATTGGTTGGTCAAGACCAAAGACTTCAGGGCTAATGGCTTTAAATGATTCTAATAGTTGTTTTTGCGCGCTGTTAAAATTAAACCGTGTATCTGCTAGAGGCCTAATAACCTTTTTGAATTCATTTAATATATCTAAATCAAGTAATTGCCAAATGCTTTCGGGCATGAGTATCTCGGCTGGATTTAGCTGATACAGAGTATTGGCTAAAGATTGCAGCGTTATGTCTGTTATGCAAAATGTGCCGGTTGATATGTCCGCCCAAGCAACGCCTATGTGTTGGTTTTTTTTGTCTGCCGGACTAATAGCGGCTAGGTAGTTTGCCCTTGAAGGAGCAAGAAGATTTTCTTCGGTAATAGTTCCTGGCGTTATAATGCGCACAACGCCCCGTCGCAACGGGCCTTTTTTGCCTAAAGCTTTGGCTTGTTCGGGTGTTTCAATTTGTTCGCAAACAGCAACACGGAAACCTTTTTCAATTAATTTTGATAAGTACACTTCATGTGAATGTACGGGAACCCCTGCCATGGGAATGGGTTGTCCGGCACTCTGTCCACGTTTTGTTAAAGCAATATCTAAAGCTGCTGCTGCTTGAACGGCATCATCAAAAAAAAGTTCGTAAAAATCCCCCATACGATAGAACAATAAGCAGTCGCTATGTTGCTGCTTAATTTCATTATATTGCACCATCATGGGTGTGTGCGTCGTCATAATTTTTCATGAGCAAGAACTACTTTTCTTATAGCAAATCCTGAAGAAAATGTCGCTATAACTCAACTGTTTTCCCAGTTTTCCTTGAGTTCTTGACTCTAGCTACACTTCAACAACTTTTACTAAAAATTTATCTAAAATTTTAGTCAAATTAACAGTTTGTTTATATTTAATAACTAGTCTTAGCAGTAGAAGGACTTTCCTCAAGAATCATAATTAGTTAACGATAGTGGAGACTAGCACCATGCCGAACAAAAATCTCTTTGCATACTTTGCCCCCATTATTAGGGGGAATGATATAGTTAATTTAAAAAAACTTTCGCTTCAATCTATAGTTTGCAAAATGATAATGGTATTAGCTTGCTCTTGGCTTTGTCATAATGTATCAGCATCTACTTTCAATATTGATGTTCCCGAAGGCTCAGCTGAATTTTCTGGTGATCTTACAGGAAATGTTAGTGTTAATAAAATCGGTGCAGGTACTCTTGTGTATACAGAAGATCAACCTTATACAGGCGTTACAAATGTTTTGGAAGGTACGTTAGGAAATAATGGTTCTATGCAGAGTAGTGCTGTAAGGGTATCTCTTGGCGCTTCTTATACTGGTACGGGTGAAGTTCTTGTGCTTAACAGTGATGGTGATGTTGCGATCGGTGGTGCGGTTGGGAGTTCTTCAACTGTTCATGACTATAGACCGTCACCTTCTTCTTCATTGTCAATCAGGTTAAATTCACTCACGAGCGATTGGTTAACAGTAGATAGGGCAGCTCTAACAGGAGCACTTAAGGTTTATGTAGATACAGATGGACATTATCCTACAACTGGAACAATTTATCGAATTGTACGAGGTGGCTTAAGTACAGGAATTTTCACATCTTTTGTAAATGTTAACGAGGCAAATGTTACTTTCGATTACGAGTATGATAACGATGAATATTGTCTAGTTGTGATTGGTGATGTGCCGTATGTACGACCAACACGTACTTCTTATCGTCCAGGATTATTATTAGGCGATTGCAGACGCGATACTATCGAAACTGGTTGTGCTGGAGGCTTTTCAGGATTTACCGTTCCTTATAGTGCTTGTAAAGAGCTTCACATTAGCTTTATGCGATCAGGTACAGTCGCTGCTGCAAACACTATTCTTACTAATAGCTACACAGGTTCAGATGCTGTTCCTTACCTTCCTACTACTGTTGATGACCTATGGTTGGAGGGCGATGCTACTGACTTTGCCACGCTTGTTTCAGGTGGTGTTCAGTATGGTCTGCCGACTCCGGGAGTTAAAACTACCATTCACTTTTTGCTTTCTGCTGCGCCGACTACCAGTCCTCTTACTTGGTTTCAAGGTGCTCTTCCTTCTGGTTGCAGATTGGTAATTGAACCTGGCTCTGCAGATCCATTTATTAATACCGTGCTACCATTAGCGGGTGGTCATATAATAATCGGTGCTCCTGTGGCTCCTGAAGCTTGATTTTCTGCTTTACTGGCTGGTCTGACAGGGCCGTGCCGAATTCAAAGGCATCCTAAAGTGGCTGTTGGTGATGCAGCTTCTCAAGCTTTGATAACATTGGCAGAAACTACAAGATTCCCTTATGCGGTGAATGGTATGAGTTTAACTGGAGGCTATGCAACTACGTTTGGCGCAACGTCTGACATTGTGGATCCGACTGCTGATTCTGCAAGTGCTGGGTATATAGTTGATGAGCGCAGCGTACTTACGATTTTACATAGTCGTGGTCACACTGAACTGCCTGCTATTTCGTCCTATCTAGTGCCTGGAGGTACTTCTAACATCGTAGTAACAATGGATGCGTCTACGGTTAAGCTTCCAAAACTATTGCCTCCACTAGACTAAACTTATTAAGAAAAAACGATTGAGTTCACTAGCCCCCATAATTTAGGCCTTCACGTTACTGCGTAGTGTGCCTAAGTTCTGGGGGATTTTTATTTTCTTAATGAATTCTTAAGATAACTCTTTTATTATTAAAAATAAGTTATGTAATATTTACCAAAAATTTTTTATACATTTATCATTTATTAACTTTATTCCCTCAATATAAGAATTGTTACAAGGATTAACATTTTTACTTACGAAGGAATATAATAATGAAAACTATTCAAAAAATTACTTTAGGTTTACTTACAGTTGGAGCTTTTACAGCGTCTGGTTTTGCTGCTCAAGAAATCGAGCTTAATGTTGATACAGGTAGTGCAACTCATAGCGGTTTGATCAATGCAACTTTAGCGAAAAAAACTGGTGCTGGTATTCTTGCTCTAAGTAACGCAACAAACGCTATTAGTGTGTTGGAAATACAAGAAGGTCAAGTTGATATTGCTGCAACTGGTAACTTTGGTGGAACAGCTTCCTTCACAACAAATCCTGGAAACAAGCTAAACATGGTAGGGGCTGGCGTGAATGTGCCTGCACTTACTATGGCTGTTGCTGGTACTCTTGATTGTAATGGCAATGCAACCAACTTAGCTGGAGTTCCTGCAGGAGCTGCGTTGTTGTCTGTAAGTGGAGGCGATATTCTTACTGTAGCAGTTGACGCGTCAGCAAGCACTACACCAATGAATATTAACTCAGACGCCACTGTAGCAGTAGGCGCAGCAGTTGGTTCTGTTGCATCACCAAAATTACCTGCATCTGCTATTGGAGTATCTGGTATTTTGGAAATTACAGCAGCAGCAGCTGGTTGTGTGCCAGGTAATACAACTGTTGCATCAGCTGGTGTGGTTGCTGTTGATGCCGGCCTAGCAGTTCCTGGTCATACTAGTGCTTCTGATGTGTTCGGTACTTTGTTGTTCCAAACTGGATCAATACTAAGACTAGGTAATGGTTCAAGCTGGGCACGCAACATTACTGTTGGCACAGGACTATAATTTCTACATCACTAAATTAATATCATGACAGCTATAAATTAATATCATGACAGCTATCCCTGGCCAAAGACTCTTGGCTGGGGATTTTTAATGCAGATCCCATAGGACTGGATCCCGACGCTCTAAGGGGCTCTGGATGACGATTCTCTGTGTATCTCTTCTTTTCTTTTCCCTTCTTTTCCTCTTTCGTTTAGTTCGTTTCGTTTGTTTTGCTTCGCATTTTAGAGTGACACCGATCGCTACCATATGGGTGGTATATTATTATGTACACCACCCACCGGTGAACCACATTACTACTGTGGTGCCGCTGATCAATAATGATTTGCATCATCCTTGAGCGGGCAACGTCTATTACTACAAGACGCAAGTGTGCTTCAGGTTCATTGGTCACATTACTGGGGTATACCATTAATGCAGACAAATGGCCTGTGTCTTGTGCTCTGCTACCGGGTCTCCCCGATATGGGCATCAGTTCTTAACAAGAAAGATTTACTTATCTTGTTTGCTAAAAGCTACCGCGGTTATCTTGTTGATTAGACAAGACCCCGGTACCGCAAGTTCTAACCTTAGGCTATTAACCTAATGCCAGCTTGGGTGCGTATACGGTGTCACACTAAAATGCGAAGTGACTTTTATTATCAATTTTAATTTATGGGGCAGGAAGTTTATGTTTCAAACGTTGACTTATCGACCTGGTATTTATTTCTGCCCCCAGGAAGATAAGGTATTGTTTCTTACATACCCTTCACTTAGTAGAATAACACCAAATAATAAAACCACCAAAAATTATTATTATGTCCCAAATAATTTTAGATAAATTTTAATAATATGGATGGTACGCACAGGATCCCTACGCCCTAAAGGGTTCTGGATGACAACCCTTATTCTTCATCAATTTTCCACGGCTTGGGCTTTGGTTCCAGTTCTATAGAATCTACTTGCAAAAAAATATCTAGGCCCAACACGTTGCTGTACCTTTATTTAAAGTAAATAAAGTTTATACTTTGATATTATTATTTTTATATTTACTTTTTATTAATTTATATTGCTTATAACTAGTAATTGTTACTGTCGTTAATAAATAAGTTTTAATAGAGCGCACGAAAAGCTAATAATAATTTAATTATTAATATTTATATTGCTTAGTATTAACTATATTAGCACATTATAATAAATGTTACTAACCTTAACCATTATTTATTTGAAAAGGAATTTATATTATGAAAACTATTCAAAAAATTACATTAGCTTTGTTGACAGTTGTTAGCGTTTCTTCACTTTCAGCTGCTATGGAAGTTAACTACCTTGATGGTGCAGAACTTGAGAGTGCTGTGACTGGTGCTGTAAAGTTCAGCGGTACTGGTAACCTGAAATTCAGTGGTTCTGCTTCAGCCGATGCAGAAGTGTTTGCTGGTAATGTGCGCATTGCATCTAACAATGCAGCTTCTTTTACTATGAATGGTGGTAGCTTAGAAACTACAGCTGCCGTAAACCTTCTTAACATAGTTATGACTCAACCTGCTAATATCGCGCTTGGTGGTGCTTCTGCATTTGAAGCAACTGGTACTGGTAAAGCAACTGTTTCAGGTGCTCATGCACTTGAGCTTCGTTCAGTTGCAGGAGACCTTGATTTCTCAGCTGCTGCAACTACACTTAATGCATCTAGTAATCTTCTAGGAACTTATAATCTTGCTGATGTAGTATTAGCTGCTGCTCCTATTGCTGGTGGTACAGTTGATGCAAGCGGTGACGTAGATGCTTCAGCTGCTGCTATTCCTGCTGCTAGTTTCACTTCATTAACAATTGCAGGAAAACTGAACATCGGTGATAAGAAGTTCTCTAATGATATTATTGTTAGATAATAACTGATTAATTATAATAATATTATTATTATT
>CAMDPB010000011.1 GCA_945903885.1 Candidatus Finniella inopinata | reverse complement strand
TGCAGGTGACCAGGATTGGGAAATATTAAAGCAATCAACAGGTGCTATTACATGGCCTTTTATTGATACGCAGATTATGGCAACTTTTGCATCATTGGGGCACAGTAATAGCCTTGAATCGCTTGTTTTAAAGCTACTTGAAGTGCCTATTGATAAGTCACAGCAAAATACAAATTGGATAAAGCGTCCATTGACCCATAATCAATTAGAGTACGCAGCACAAGATGCTGCTTATGTTGCAAAAATTTATCCTATTTTAAATCAAAGACTTATTGAATTAGAGCGTGATGCTTGGGTAACTCAAGAAATGAAAACGCATCTAAAGAAATATCAGAGCGATACTTCTTCAAAAGATTGGCTAAAATTATGTGCTACAGGGTGCAAATGGCCTACACCATATTATGCGTTAGAACTTTCAAAATGGCGTGAGGGATGGGCAAAAAAGCTTGATATTCCAAAACGTCATGTCATTGGAGATAATTTACTAGAACAAGCATTGCGTACAAAAAAAATAAGCCATATTAACGAAAATCTCTGTAAGCCAGATGCCTTTGAAGATTTAAAATTTTTATGGGAAAAACTTGGCCGCGAACATAATCAATATAAAAAGGATAGATCTATTTTAAACCAAATGGTTAAAGTCCATCACCAAGATTTTACACTTGCACAACGTAAGCTTTTGAAAAAATGGCAGTCAAGATCCAAAATTATTGCAAAACAGCTGGATATACCCCCGCACTGTATTTTAAACAAGCAGCAGTTGCAATTGATTGTCTCTGGAAAAAAAAGCTCAATTTCTGGGTGGCGTAAAGAGTTTTTAAAAGAGAAAAATTTTAAACAATAATAATTAACAAAAAAACTGTATTTTAAAGTGAAATTTATATTCAAATATGTATTATTATGTGCGTTTCTTTTTTTAAATGCATGCACTGATGGTATTATGACTGGAGATGAAATAGCTAACTATAGTGAAGAGGAATTTGCTCAGGGTAAAAAAGGAGTTATCGTCGTTTTTAATCCTTCTTTTGTGGATAAACATGAATTAAATTGCAGTATTGAAGTAACAGCAAAAATTGTGAATGTGATTGATGAATCAAAAATTTACTACGCTAAAATAAAGATGACAGCTTCAAATCCAGCTTTTTTTGTAGGGATGTTGGATCCAGGAATCTATTATCTAGATTCCATATTATTTAAGAGCAATGAACAGTGGTCTGCTCAAGAAGCCTCTGAAACATTTTTACAAATGTTTAATTCTAGACCGGGAATTAAAATTACAAGCAAAACACAAGAAAAGACGATTTTTAAACTAGAAAAATTTGCTTTTGAAGTTAAAGAAAAAGGGGTTGTTTTTTTAGGTGAAGAAAAATTACCCTTCTATACAGAAGCGCAGAATTTATTAAAAACAGCTGGATATAATAATTTAGTAACTAAGCTTCATCCCGCTACTATTGGTGAAAGCGGTTCGCTGGTTGAATGCCAAGGAGAAAATTGTTTTTTTATGAAACCAAAAAAAATTCAACTACTTTATGAGTACAAGCCAAGACATTGGAAACGTGTGGATTCGTCTAAGTAAAGTAAGGGTTTGCGACGATTGGTGCAAAAATAATCTTGCTCGAATGCCAAAACCACTTTATACCTAAGCTTATGTTACATTAAAAAAGTTATGGTATGCCTGCGGGGAAACTTGATAAAGAAGCTATTAGAGAACTGGCAGAGATTCTAAAACAAACTGATCTTTCTGAAATTGAATACGAAGCAAGTGGTGTTAAGATTCGAGTGGCTCGGCAGATCGTTCATGCCTCCATTGCTCCGAGTATGTCAATACCTGCTATTAGTAGTACCGATGCTTCTCAACAGGTTTCAGGAGGCGCTACCGATCCTGGTGCAGTTAAATCTCCGATGGTTGGTACAGTTTATTTATCACCAGAGCCTGGCGCTATGCCATATGTCAAAATAGGCGATAACGTAAACGTTGGGCAAAACCTGTTAATTATTGAAGCAATGAAGGTCATGAACCCTATTAAAGCTTCAAAAGCAGGCATTGTGAAACAAATTCTTGTGCGTGATTCTGAGCCAGTTGAATTTGGTACCTCCTTGTTGATTATTGAATAATAATGAAATTGTTTGAAAAGGTCCTTATTGCAAATCGTGGAGAGATTGCTCTGCGTATTTTGCGTGCCTGCAAAGAATTAGGTATTAAAACCGTCGCAGTCCATTCTAGTGCTGATGAAAGCTGTAAACATGTACGATTAGCAGATGAAAGCGTATGTATTGGACCGCCATCATCCAAAGATAGTTACTTGAAAATGTCTGCAATTATAAGCGCTGCAGAAATTACGGGAGCTGACGCTATACATCCTGGTTTTGGATTTTTATCTGAAAATGCAATATTTGCGCAGATGATTGAAGAGCACGGAATAACCTTTATTGGCCCAACCCCGCAGCATATCACCATGATGGGCGATAAGATTACCGCAAAAAAAACAATGATTGAACTTGGTGTTCCTGTTGTGCCAGGAACCGAAGGTGCCGTTACTGTTGATAACGCAATTGAGTGGGCGAACAAAATTGGTTACCCGGTTATTATTAAAGCAACATCAGGTGGTGGTGGTAAGGGAATGAAAGTTGCTACTTCTGATGATGAAGTGGTCAATGCAGTCCGTCTTGCTGGTGTTGAAGCTAAAGCCAATTTTGGAAATGACGAAGTCTATATGGAGAGATATCTGCGTCACCCTCGTCATATTGAGATACAAGTTGTCGGTGATACCCATGGTAATGTCGCAAATCTTGGTGAGCGTGACTGCTCTATTCAACGTCGCCATCAAAAGATATGGGAAGAAGCACCATCTCCTGCATTAACTTCAGAACAAAGAAGCAAGCTTGGTGATATCGTAAACCAAGCTATTAAGAAAATGGGCTATCGCGGCGTTGGTACTCTTGAATTCCTTTTTGAGGATGGCGAATTCTTTTTTATGGAAATGAATACCCGTATTCAGGTTGAGCACCCTGTAACTGAAATGGTAACAGGAATTGATTTGGTAAAAGAGCAAATTATGGTTGCTGCAGGTCACCGCTTATCATTTACGCAAAACGATATTAACATTACGGGACATGCAATTGAATGCCGTATTAACGCAGAAGACCCGCAAACGTTTGTGCCTTCTCCTGGAAAAATTACCTCTTATCATACCCCTGGTGGTTTTGGCGTTAGAGTTGATAGCCACATGTATGACGGTTACGTTGTTCCTCCTTATTATGACAGCATGATTGCCAAATTAATCGTTCATGGTAAAAACCGTGAAGAGGCTATGCAAAGGGTGAAGCGCAGCTTAGATGAATATGTGATCGATGGGATAAAAACAACAATTCCATTACATCGTATTCTTGTTGATGATCCTGATATGCGCAAAGGCGATTACGATATTCACTGGTTAGAAAAGCGATTGAGTATAGATAATTAATCTTCATTCAAAATTATGAAAAAGCAAAATGCCTTATTAGGTAATTGTTAACTCCCTTATTTCATACTGAAAAAAAACAGTAGTTATTCAAGTGCGATTTTGGATTGGCATAGGCATAGTAGTCTCCTGCATCTTATTGGGATACCTAATAGGAGGCGGACATTTTATAGTCTTATTCCAACCCGCTGAATTTATAATCATTCTCGGCGTTGGTGCCGGTTCATTTATTATTTCCAATTCCAGCAAGACCCTTAGCCAGGTGCGACATGCATTCATGATTGCACGTAAAGGTGCTTCTTACACACAAGATGACTATCTTGAGTCTTTATTATTGCAGTTTACAATTTTTAAACTTGCACGTAGTAAAGGCATGCTACCTTTGGAATCTCACATTGATCATCCGCATGAAAGCCTCATATTTCTAAGCTTTCCTGCGTTCATGAAACATACAGATGCACTTAATTTTTTGTGTGACTACTTACGAATAATATCCATGGGATGTGAAAATCCTTTTCTCATTGAAAGTCTTATAGATCAAGAAATTGAAACTCTTGAAGATGAAAATAACCACATGACATCAGCTGTGCAAAATCTTGCAGACGCTACTCCTGCGCTTGGTATTATTGCTGCTGTTTTAGGCGTTATTCATACAATGGGAGCTATAGATCAACCTCCAGCACAGCTTGGAAGATTAATTGGTGGTGCGCTTGTTGGAACCTTTTTAGGCGTGCTCGTTTCGTATGGTTTTCTAGGTCCTATTGCACATTCACTTAAAGAAGCGTACACAGCAAGGCGAGGATTTTTAATGGTGATTCGTGCAGGGTTACTAGCCTATTTAGGTGGTCAAGCTCCTATTATTGCTATAGAGTTCGCTAGAAAAAATATTGATGCACCATTAAGGCCATCATTTGACGAACTTGAAAAAGCTACAAAAGAATTGAAGTAAGCTATGGTGGATCGACCAATAATCATCCGAAGGTATAGAAAATCTCATCCCCGCCCTCTTGGAGGTATTTGGAAAATTGCATATGCTGATTTTGTTACTGCGATGATGGCATTGTTTCTGCTTATGTGGCTAGTGAACGCAGCTACTGATGAAACAAAAAAAGGAATTTCTGAATATTTTACAGCAAGTGTAATTAGCATGAATTCAGCAAGTGCTGGATCAAGAGTAATTGAAGGAGTATTTTCAGCAACTCAACTTGGTGAATGTGACGAAGAAGTTATTGACGATGGTGAAATGGAACATAGTGCTAACCCCACGTCTGAAAAAAATAATATAAATGCCGATAAAGAAACACAAGTAAATAAAGAGGCAAAAAAAATTGCAATTGAAAGGCAACAACGCAAAGAAAGTTTGCAACAAGTAGAAAACACCGTTAAGGCTGCTTTTAATTCTTTAAAAGAGCTGGGGCAAATACAGCATAACCTTATGATTGAACAAACAGATTATGGGGTTAGAATACAAATTCTTGATACTCAAGAACAAGAAATGTTTAAAAAAGGTGACCATACGCCTGTAAAAGTTGCAGAAACCCTCATAAGAGAGTTGGGAAAAATCATTTCACAGCTACCAAATAAAATTGATATTACTGGACATACTGACTCAAAACCATATTATAGAAAAGAATACGGAAACTGGGAACTTTCTTCAGATAGAGCTCATTCAACTCGTAGAATTCTGGAGGAGAGTGGAGTGAGAAACGAGCAATTCTCGGAAGTTCATGGGCGAGCTGATAGAGACCCGCTGAATAAATCTAACTCAAGTGCGCCTGAAAATAGACGAGTAAGCATTACCATTTTGCATAGCGAATCTCAATATCAGGTTACCTCTTTGGATAAAGAAAATCAGAAGAACAATAACAATAAGATACCAAAAATAATTCTGTAAAAACCAAAAAGGCTGAAGCTGAATCGACCAAGAAACCATAGGAGAGTTTGAATAGTCAAAATTCCTAAACCTGCTGTGATTCCTATAAGAATAATCTGTGGTGTTGTAAATAGCATTCCTGTACCAGGTGTATCAATAACTACTAAAGCCGAAGCTCCCAAAATAGTTGGAATTGCCATCAGAAATGAAAATCGAGTTGATTCTATTCTGCTAAACCCCAAAAATCTAGCAGCTGTTAGGCACATACCAGAACGACTAGCACCTGGTATAAAGGCAAGACATTGAGACACTCCAATAACAAAGCCTCTTTTATAGGTCACAAAACGGTCTTTTACAGGATTGGAGTCGGCTATAATCAGCAGAATCCCAAACACTATGCTTGCAATCCCCATAATCATAAAACTTTCAGAAGTTGCACCGTATATTTTTTTAATAAAAAACCCAATAGCTAAAGCGGGAAGGGATGAAAGCACTAGTATCCATGCTAAGTCACGATACTGTTTGCATGGGTGTTTTTTTAGTCCTTTGACATCATAAACCCAAAGACTAAAAATCATTAAACATATGTCTTTTGAAAAATAAATAAACAACGCAAGTAATGATCCGAAATGCAGCGCAACATGGGTTTCAAGCCCATTGGTGTGAATTCCAAAGAGCTTTTCTAATACAACAAGATGAGCATTTGAGCTTATCGGTAAGAACTCAGCAATTCCTTGGAAAACGCTTAAAAAGATAAAATCATGGGTCATTGTGCAGCCAACATGTTAAGTACAAAAGGTAAAATACCACCATCTAAAAAGTAGTGTATTTCATCTTCCGTATCAATCCTAACTAAAACTGGAACTATTTGCTCTGTTGTTCCTTTAAAGATTATTTTTAAGATCATTTTAGGATGAATGTCCGTTGATAGGCCTTGAATAGTTACTTGCTCAGTGCCAGTTAATTTTAGAGTTTTGCGGGTGGTGCCGGGCATGAATTCTAGCGGTAACACGCCCATGCCTACTAGATTAGATCTATGAATACGTTCAAAACTTTCAGCGATTACAGCTTTAACACCAAGTAAACGTGTCCCTTTAGCTGCCCAATCTCGGGATGAGCCTGTGCCATATTCTTTTCCGGCAATGATTACCAAAGGTACATTCGTTTTCATATACGCTATTGATGCATCATAAATGCTCATTTGCTGATCTTGCCCATCAACTAACTTAGTGTATCCACCGCTAACACCCGGCAGCATTTCATTTTGTATGCGGATATTAGAAAAGGTTCCTCGCACCATTACTTCGTGATTGCCGCGTCTAGAACCATATGAATTGAAGTCTTCTAAAGGGACTGATTTTGATAATAAATACTTTCCTGCAGGACTATTTTCTTTAATGCTACCTGCTGGTGAAATATGGTCTGTAGTGATGCTGTCACCAAGCAGCGCGAGTATTCGTGCATTTTCTATATCTGCAGGCTGATTTACTTTCATTTCAAAATACGGAGGATGCTTTATATAGGCACTATTATCCCAAGCATAAGTTTTTGATAGTGTTGATTCCACGGCTTTCCACAAAATATCACCATCAAACACTGTGCTATAGCGTTCCGCAAAAATTTCCGGGGTGATTACTTTTTCGATAATATCTTTAATGTCTTGAGTACTTGGCCAAATGTCTTTTAATAAAATATCTTGTCCATTGGTGCTTTTGCCAATAGGTTCTTGTGCAAGATTTATCGCGGTTGTTCCTGCTAAAGCAAAAGCTACAACTAAAGGTGGGGAAGCTAGATAATTGGCTTTAACATGAGAGTTAATGCGACCTTCAAAATTTCTATTTCCAGAAAGTACTCCCGAAACAGTCAAATCATTTGTATCAATAGCCTGTGTAATTGCTGCATCTAAAGGTCCAGAGTTGCCAATACATGTTGTGCAGCCATAACCAACAATGTGGAATCCAAGACTTTCAAGATCTTCAAGTAACCCGCTGCGTTGTAAATATTCTGTTACCACTTGCGAACCAGGCGCTAAACTGGTTTTTACCCAAGGTTTAGCTCTAAGACCTAATTGTCTGGCCTTTCTTGCAAGTAAGCCAGCTCCAATCATAACGGAAGGGTTAGATGTATTAGTGCAGCTGGTAATCGCTGCAATTACTACATCGTGATGACTTAAATTAAAATCTTCACCCTCAACGGCCACACTACTAGCTGCATTAGTCAAAGCTAGAGCTGTCGTTTTTAAATCTCTCAACAATATTTTATCTTGCGGGCGTTTTGGGCCAGCTAGACTTGGCAAAATAGTTGTTAAATCAAGCTCAATTGAGTCTTTGAATGCAGGCTCTGCACCATCATTCCATAGCCCTTGTGTTTTTGCGTATGCTTCGACCAAAGCAACTTGATCAGCGTCACGATTGGTAAGTTTTAGATACTTAATAGTTTCCTCATCAATTGGGAAGAAACCGCAAGTTGCACCATATTCGGGAGCCATATTCGCAATAGTTGCGCGGTCAGCTAAAGAGAGCCATTTTAATCCGGGGCCATAAAATTCAACAAATTTTCCTACTACACCTTTTGTACGTAGCAAATTGGTGATTGTTAATACCAAATCTGTGGCTGTAATTCCTTCATTTAAAGCACCATCCAGGCGCATTCCTACTACTTCGGGGATTAGCATTGTTTGGGGCTGTCCGAGCATTGCTGCTTCAGCTTCTATGCCGCCAACTCCCCATCCTAATACGCCCAAGCCGTTAATCATAGTAGTGTGGCTATCGGTACCAATAACGGTATCGGGGTGGGCTGTAAGTTCTCCATTTTCTTCAGAAGTCCAAACTACTTTTGCAAGGTATTCTAAGTTTACTTGATGGCAAATTCCTGTGCCTGGAGGAACAACTCTGAAATTCTTAAATGCCTTCTGTCCCCAACGCAAAAAACGATACCGTTCAATGTTTCGCTGATACTCTAGTTTAACATTTTCCGCAAAGGCAGATTTTGTGCCAAATTGATCAACCATTACGGAATGATCAATAACCAAATCCACAGGAATTAAAGGATTAATCTTTTCAATGTTTCCTCCTTTTTTTTCTATAGCATCACGCATAGCTGCCATATCAACAACTGCAGGGACGCCAGTAAAATCTTGCATTAATACACGAGATGGAAAAAACGAGATTTCAGATAATGTTGCCTTGGGGTTTACTGAATTAATAACAGCATCCAAATCAGCTTGTTTTACTCTTTTTCCATCAAAATGTCTTAGTAGATTTTCTAGTAAAATTTTCAAAGAAAAGGGCAGGGAGCAAGTATTATTTATGGTATCAATTGCATAATAAGAATAATTCTTATTACCAACGTATAACGTTTTTTTTGCAGAGTTTAGAGACATGAAGCTAATTTTTTATCGATCATGTGTCAGGCTAGCTTGATGGCATGTTGTAAATCAAGAACTATATATTCATTGACGTTAGTGTCTTTAGAATATTGGCTAACGAAGAAATAATTTTTGTTTTGACTTCAAATTCTAACATTAGCTCTTTAAGCATGGGGGCAATTTGTTCAATGTTACCAACGCCACCTGCATAATTTGTCATCATTCCTTCAACATCATTAGCCTTGTTTAAAAATCCTTTCATATCGGCTTTGAAAAAATCTCCAAAGCTGCCTCCATCTGTAGATGCTGTTGATAATTTCTGAGAAGATAGTGGGCCAACTGATGACAGTAATCCAGATTTAATAGCTTCGACCATAAATACACAAAAGTAAAATTCCTACTATTAGTATGAACAAAACTTTAAAATGGTAAAAGCTTATTAAGATATTGTTGGCCCCATGGCGCTGACTGGGCATCACTCAGGTCACCTCTTCCTCCGTAGCTAATACGAAGGTTGGCGATTTTTTGGCTAGAAACTGTATTATTTGAACTGATATCTTCTCGACGTATTATTCCTTTAATTTCTATTTCACGCAGTTCATTCACAAGACGTACCTCTTCACGGCCTTGAATAACCATATTTCCATTGGGGAGAATCTGAACTATTACAGCGGCCATAGTAAATTGCATCTTGTCCTGCACATCATATGTAGCAGTTGATTTTTGATAAGGATTACTTTCCATATCGACCCAATCAGATAAGCGTCCAGGGGAGCTGTTTTTTTGTCCAGGAAGAGCTTTAGCTAGTCTTTTTTGCATAGGTAGGCTTTGCCCCAACACTTCAGATACAGTTGTGTTTAGAGAGCTCTTTCGTTCAATGTCGGGATTCATTTTCATTGACTGTTTGCGATCTATGATTACAGAAACAGATAATACATCTCCTACTTTTCCTGCGCGTTGATCCTTAAAGAATGCGCGAGACCCCGTTTGCCACAAAGAATTTGTGCCCGAAGAGGCTGTTACCGGTTCGGGCATTGGCATATGTACTGGTTCATAACCAGGAACATCCCGAGGATCTTTTATTTGTGTCATCTGGGGAGGTTCACCAATTGTTGAAAGGTTTGTCGCTAAATTACAACCAGGAAGCAACAGGGTGAATATCAAAAGAATAGAATATAAATTACATAGTGCCATGAATAATTTCCGCTGTGCTAGGACCTACAACTTTTGCAGATATTTTTTTCATATTTTGTTTTGAATTATCGTGTTGCGTTTCAAATGTGCCTGTGTCTCCATAAGCAAGATCTTGGGTGGCTTGCCCTTTTGCGCTAACTATTAAGCACTGACTACGATAGACCACATCAACCATGTCGCCTCTTTTTATAATCGTTGGATTTTTAAGTACAGATCTTTCAACAGGCATGCCTGGCTTTATAATTGCATGCGCAGATGATTTTCCAACAAGGTCAGTTGCGTCCATTACCACCATTGCT
The DNA here is from genome assembly GCA_945903885.1 of Candidatus Finniella inopinata. GTDB lineage: Bacteria > Pseudomonadota > Alphaproteobacteria > Paracaedibacterales > CAITNM01 > CAITNM01. The sequence goes on along the minus strand of CAMDPB010000011.1, from coordinate 1,414 downwards.
GATAGCTGGTCTATGGGGAAAGGCTGATATCCTATGTCAGATAAATTAATAATATCTCCTGCTCCTATTGGTCGAAGCAGTATAGGAATATTGGTTAGCCATTCAATTCGTCCTGAAACGGCGATTCTTTCACCAGATTTTAATTTCAAAGAAACCTGAAAATTTCGTTGCTGTGGTGATATAACTAATTCATCTATATTTGCGTTTTCCAAACTCGTGTTTTCAGCAAAATCTTCTGTTGGCATTTTTTCAATGAGCACATCAAAATCTTTTGTATTTATTTTTTCTCCTAAAAGTGGTCGTAGAAATTGAACAAATTCTTGTTTTGAAAAACTTTTCCTTGAAGATGCTTCCTCTGCATTTAAGCAAGCAAAGCTAAAAAGAAGCGCGATTAAGGTTATTATTTTCATTATCTTCCCATCCCATTTACTGCATTCATCATGGCGTCACCGGTTTTTACGGCTTTTGTAAGCATTTCGTAGACCTTTTCAATTTTTATTAAATCGGTCATTTCTTCTACTGCATTTACGTTGGATCCTTCTCGATATGCTTGCTTAAGAAATCCACGTTGACTTGTCCCGGGTGTGCCTGTATCTGCCTGTCCTGAAGCATTTGTTTCCACAAACAAGCTGTCTCCCATTGCCTTTAAACCTGAAGGGTTAAAAAAAGTGGCAAGCTGAAGTTGTCCCACTAATGTTTCCTGGCCTGGGCTGGTTTCAGCATATACTTCTCCTTCTTGATTAATGGAGACTTTTAGTGTGTTTGAGGGAAGAGTAATGCCGGGTTGTATTGTGTACCCAGTTTTTGGCATGACTAAAGTGTTATTTTGGTCGCGGCTGAAGCTGCCAACTCTTGTGTAAGCAGTGGTTCCATCTGGCAAATTCACTAAGAAAAATCCATCACCATCAATCATTACATCTAAGCTTCTACCGGTTTGAATTGCTTCACCTTGTGAAAAAACTCTATATACAGCAGCAGCTTGCACACCTGTACCAATTTGAATGCCTGTTGTATCAACAGAGCCAGACTTTGATGTGGTTACACCCAAGCTTCCATAATCAACGTATGGCAGGTCATACATTATTAAATATTGACGCTTAAACGCGTCAACGCCCTGAGAAGCAATGTTTTGTGTCTTAATTGCTAAAAGAGATTCCTGGCTCTGTAGTCCAGTTCTAGCAATATTGAGAGCATTTTGAATTGAAGCCATAACTACCTATCACACATTCTTTGACGAGACATTCAGTACTTTTTTACTGCTTTGCTCATGTTCCTCTATAATTTTTTGCGCATGTTCGAATTGACGCAAATATTCAATCATAAGAATACTTTCTTTTACAGATGAAACATTTGAATCTTCTAATCCGAATTGTTTTATATAGTATTTATTCGAAATAACGGGTTTTTGTTTTAA